>CAYVOY010000057.1:4433-7922 GCA_964453395.1 uncultured Anaerolineaceae bacterium | reverse complement strand
GCCGCTGTCGTGAGCGTCGCCGACAAGATAAACTTCTTTGCAAATTCCTTCAAGTTTTTCTTGCAAAGGATTGTAGGAGTTGACACCCATCGCTAAAACGATTGAATCGAAACCGCGCAGCGTTTTGGTTTCGCCGTTTTGTTCCACGTCAACGCCATCATCATAGAAGCGAACAACTTTCGCACTGGTAAGCATTTGGGTTTTGTGTTCGTTAAGACGTTTCATCAGGAAGAAACGCACGGTTGCTTGTTCGTCTGCGGCAACGGAAGGCAGCATTTCGACAATCGTAACCTGGCGATTATGCTCGCCGAGGAAGTCGGCCGTCTCGGCACCGCTCATGCCACCGCCAACCACCAAAACCTTTGGCCCGGCTTGCACTTTTGCGCCTAAAAGGTCCAAACAAGTTACAAAGTTCGGATTATCAATGCCGGGGATGTTGGGAAGGCAGGGTTGACTTCCGGTTGCCAAAACCACCGCATCGGGAGCAAGCTCTTTGACCATTTCTTCATTTACTTCTGTATTGGTCTGGTATTTTACGCCATAGCGATCGCCCATGTGCTTGTAATATTTCAAGGAGCCCAAAAGCTCATGTTTTGTCGGGGGAACGCCAGCCAGGCGGAATTGACCGCCCAAGTGTTCGTCTTTTTCACAGAGGGTTACATCATGCCCGCGTTGTGCAGCAACCATAGCCGCCATCATACCACCGGGACCACCGCCAACGACCAAAACTTTCTTTCCCTTTTCAACCTTCGAGAAGTCATATTCGCCTTCATGACCGGTTCGGGGATTGACCAGACAAGATATTTTGAGGATTGCCGGATTGAGCAAATAGCCCAAACAAGATTGAACACAACCGATACATGGGGCAATGTCATCCAGTCGATTTTCGGCAACTTTGACCGGGATGAAGGGGTCGGTAATTGATTCGCGGCCGAGAGCAACCATGTCGGCTCGTCCGGAGCGCAAAACGTCCTCTGCCATGTGCATATTATTGTAACGGCCGACTGTAATGACCGGGATTGAAACCGTTTCTTTAATTTTTGAGGTTGGGTGTTGGTTAAAGCCGGAGGGCATCGCCGGAGGCGCGCTCATATAAGCCATGCTGGCGTAGGTCATAATCGAAACGTTGAGGACGTCAACGCCGGCTTCTTCTGCCAGGCGTGCGATTACGGTTGATTCTTCGATTGTGCGACCGCCATTGACCATTTCGTCATAACTGTAGCGGAAACCCATCGGGTAATCATCGCCAACTTTTGAGCGAATGTTTTTGAAGATTTCCAGGGGGAATTTCATTCTGCCCATAAAGCTGCCGCCAAATTCATCCATCCGTTTGTTGGCATGGGGGGACATGAATTGAGCAATCAAATAGCCATGTGCACCGTGAACTTCCACGCCGTCAAAGCCGGTTTTTTTGGCGCGAAGGGCGGTATCGCCAAATTTTTCGACCAAATCCCAAACTTCTGCATTGCTCAGTTCATGAGGAATAGCGCCCATCACCGGGCAGGGAACAGCTGAAGGTGCTACCGGTTGTTCTCCACCGAGGAAATAGGGAATGGTTTGTCGTCCGCAATGATGCAGTTGGACGAAAATTTTTGCACCGGCAGCATGGACTTCGTCTACCAATTGTTTAAATCCGGCAATTTGACTGTCGTCCCAGAGACCGACTTCGTTCATAATTGCCTTACCGAGGGGGTCAACCGCAGTAACTTCAACGATAATCAAACCAAAACCGCCTTTGGCACGTTCTACGTAGTAGTCAATCAATTGGCGGGAAACGGTGCCATCAAGGTTAGCATAGTTTGTTCCCATAGGTGGCACAACGAAACGATTTTTAATTTCGAGATTACCGATTTTAATGGGGGAAAGTAAAGTTGTAAATTGCATGTTTATCTCCTAACTCTAATTGAAATATTAGATTTATTTAGAATATACCTTTCTGTCAATTTTCGTCAACGCAAAATTACAAAAAGCGTATTAATTTTATTGGTGCATATTTTCAAGCTGTTTTTGATTACCTTTCTTGGGTAAAATATGTTTATGACTAAAACAGACCTTTCCTTATATAAAATGAGTGATGAGCTTGCCCGGGCAAAAGCCTATGGCGAACCGATTGTCGCGCTTGAATCGACCGTAATCACACACGGCTTGCCCAAACCGGATAATCTCAACCTGGCAAGAGCGATGGAAGAAATTATCCGCAAGGCTGGGGCAAAACCAGCCACAATTGCGCTGCTGGATGGCAAGGTGCAAATTGGTTTGAGCGAAGCAGAGCTTGAAAGGCTGGCAGACGCTGAAAAGCCACGCAAAGTAAGCCTGCGCGATTTTGGCACTGCGCTTGCGAAAAATGAGGTCGGCGGGACGACGGTTGCGGCAACGATGTTCGTGGCTGAAAAACAGGGCATCCAGGTTTTTGCCACAGGCGGAATCGGGGGAGTGCATCGCGGGAATTCGATGGATGTTTCCACTGATTTGATGCAATTGGGGCGTTGCCCGGTGATGGTGGTTTGCGCCGGAGCAAAGGCGATTTTGGATCTGCCTGCCACGATGGAAGTTTTAGAAACGCAAGGCGTGCCGGTGGTCGGCTATCAAACGGACGAACTGCCCGCTTTTTATTCCCGAAGCAGTGGGATTAAACTCAAAGCCCGCGTTGATTCACCGGAAGAAGCGGCAGCACTCGCCAAAGCGCATTGGGGCGCAGGCTTGCAGAGCGGAATCTTGCTGGTTGTTCCACCTCCGGCCGAATTTACCATTGAGGCAAGTGAGGTTGAGGGCTGGATTGAAAGCGCGATGCGGGACGCTGCTTTGGAAAAAATCGAAGGCAACGCAATCACGCCATACCTCTTGGGAAAAGTTAGCGAGCTAAGCGCAGGGCGCAGCAAAACGACCAATATTGAGCTCTTGAAAAACAATGCCGCTGTTGCAGCCGAGGTCGCCTGTCATCTGGCTGGCGGTATCCCGGGTTTGAGAGCGGTTTAGCAGAGCAGCTTAGGGTTGTTCTGTCGGACTGGGCAAAGGCGTACTGCTCGGCAAGGGCGTATTTGTGCGCGTTGACGTGTTGCTGGGCGTTAAGCTTGGCGTGGGGCTGAGCGTTGGGGTTGCGGTTGGAGGCAAACCCAAAATGCGGAAGTAACCGCTCATCAACCATTGCTCGCCAATAAAGAATTGCAATTGATAGTTGCCGGGCAACCATTCTTCGGCCGGCAATTCTAACTTTACAGCCCCATAACCGCCACTGTAGCCCTGCCATTTGCCAACATTGTAATGAACAATCTCACCCTCACGAGTCCAAACTTCCGTCCATTGCAAACCGTCGGTCATATTGTTATAGCTGTAAGTGCCATAAATCGTTTCAAGCGGGTTTTCGAACTCGTTGCCTGGATTGATTGCTTGCAAATCATCGTCTATTTCGGTCGAAAACCTGATTTGACTGAAAAGGTAATCCGTTTGTGGGGTAACGACAGCCTCAAATTCGTCGATAATCTCCTGGGG
>CAYVOY010000057.1:0-4333 GCA_964453395.1 uncultured Anaerolineaceae bacterium | reverse complement strand
GATATTTGGGATTCTAAAGGACCGCTGATTTTTTGGATTAATGCCCTTGGGGTTGGAAATGATTATTCCCGTTGGGGACTCTACCTAATCGAATTAGTGTTTTTTGCCGCTTCACTTTTTATCGCCTACTGGTTTATTAAGAAACGTTATGGCTTCTTACCGGCAATCGGTACAATCTTTTTGGGTGCTCATCTTCTAAAATTCGTGATTGGATTTGGCAACTATACCGAAGAATATTCCATTCTTTTCACCTGGATAGCCATTGCAGCTTTGGCACTGCTTGTAAACAAGAAAAAAACCTTCTGGCCTTTTTTCCTGATGGGGGTCACTATTGTTTTAAACTTTTTATTACGGGCAAATAACATTGGCACGCAAATCGCTGTGGTTTTAGTTGCCCTGATTTATGTTTTTCTTAAACAAAAAGAAGTGAAGATATGGCAGCCAATAGCTTACCTGTTTATTGGCGCGCTGACGATTGCCCTGCCCACTTCCCTTTATTTCATCATTAATGGCACATTCGGAGCGATGATTGATGCATCGATTCTCTACAACTTTGCCTATTCGGCAGTGAGCGGAAAATCTTTTAACCTGAGTCCAGCCCATGCCATTAGCGCTTTCAACGGCTGGTTTTATGTCTTTCTTGTCCTTTGGCTCGGCGGAATTGTGAAGTTAGTCATCAATTTCAGACAAAAGAACTTTGATCCATTTTTGCTTCTGACGGTTCTGGCATTCCCAATTGAATACCTGATGAGTTCCATTTCCGGGAGAGGCCATGGGCATTATTTCATCTGTTGGATTCCAGCCTGTATGCTTTTGCTTTCCTTCGGATTGTCAGTCTTTCAAGAAGAAGCGATTAAGACCAGTTTCCGAACAAAATGTGAGACGACTTATTCTGAATTGATTATCGGATTGCTTCTCATAATTGCTGTTGCGAGCTCTTTCATGTTTTTGGGTAGAACCGCAAGATACCTCATCGTAAACCTTATCCCTCCGAGAACTAAGTATGAATACCAAGATCCTGCCTCAAAAGTTATAGAGGAGTCAACTGACGAAACTGACAAAGTGTTGGTTTTTGGGGGCCAAGCCGGTATCAATATCATGGCACGGCGCGATTCGATCAACGGAGCCTTATTCTATCCGGGGATAAACAATTCGGAAATTGGATTGGAAGTGCAAAAAGAATTTTTCGAGAACCTCAAAGAAGAGCAACCAAAATTAATAATTGATGGCCACCGTCATGTGCCTAATAATGTTCCTGCTTTTGATCCGGAAGATAGGCAAAGTCAATCCTTCACATATGAAATATCCGGAAACGTTGACCAGGTTCTGGATTGGATTAACGAAAATTATGAACGATATGACGAAGCAAACGATTATATTATCTACCGCCTTCGTGAAAAGGCTGATTAAGCGATAACCCCGCAACAAGCGACAAATTAAGCAAAAAGGGCTCAATTTTTGAGCCCTTTTACATTTATTGAATTACTTACTAACCAACAATATTTACCAACCGTCCGGGGACGATGATGACTTTGCGGACGGGGCGGTTTTCGAGGGCTTGTTGAACGAGTTCGCTTGCCAAAGCCAGCTTTTCGGCATCTTCTTCGCTAATGCCGGGTTCGACCACAATCCGATCACGCAGTTTTCCGTTCACCTGAACAATCAGCGTGAGCAGGTCTTCTTTGGTGGCTTCTTCGTCCACCTCGGGCCAGGATTGTGTATGAACCGAATAGGGTTTACCCAAGCGTTCCCACAGTTCCTCGGCAATATGCGGGCAGACCGGCGCCAACATTCTCAAATAGATATCGGCGGTTTCGTTCCATTCTTCCGAGCCAAAAGCTCCGGCATTTTTTGCCCTGCCCATCTCGTTCAAAAGCTCCATCAGGCTGGAAACAATCGTGTTAAATTCAAAATTCTCAAAGTCATAAGTAACACGTTTGAGGGTCTGGTGGGTTTTGCGCCTCAAAGCTTTTAGCGTATCCGCATCGGCTTTCCCATAAGCAGGTTCCAAAAGCATATGCCAAACGCGTCTCAGCCATCGGCTGTTGCCTTCAATTCCCTGGCTCGACCACGGACCTCCCATTTCCCAGCGACAGAAGAAAATCAGATAAGCCCGGACGGTATCCGCGCCATATCTTTCAACCAAATCGTCCGGATTAATGACGTTGCCGCGACTTTTGCTCATTTTTTCGCCGTCTTCGCCCAAAACCATACCCTGATTGCGCAGCTGCAACATCGGCTCGTCGCCTTGCGTGATGCCACAATCGCGAGCGGCTTTATGGAAAAAGCGTGTGTAAATCAGATGCATCGTGGCATGTTCGGATCCGCCAGTGTAGGTATCGACCGGCATCCAATATTTATACATTTCCGGGTCAAAAGGCCCCTTATCGTAGTCCGGGCTCAAGTAGCGCAGGTGATACCAGCTGGAATCCATGAAGGTATCCATTGTGTCGGTTTCTCTCTCAGCCGGTTCGCCACAATTCGGGCAGGTAGTATAACGCCAGGTGGGGTGGAGCTTTAACGGGCTTTCGCCGGTGGGCAGCCATTCTACGTCGTCCGGCAGCAAAACCGGCAATTGGTCATCCGGTACAGGCACCGCGCCGCATTTATCACAATAGACAATCGGAATTGGCGCTCCCCAATAACGTTGGCGGCTAATCAACCAGTCGTGCAAGCGGTAGTTTATCGTGCCCTTGCCCGCCCCAATTTCTTCAATATAGCGCACTGCAGTATCAAAGCTTTCTTCTTTCGGTGTGCCGGTTAGCGGACCCGAATTGACCATCGAGCCATGCGCTTCGGTCGATTCGGTCATTTCTTCGGATGGCAACAAGTCTTGCCCTTCCGGATGGATAACCACTTTTATCGGCAGGTCGAATTTTCGGGCAAATTCAAAGTCGCGCTGATCATGGGCGGGGACGGCCATAATCGCACCTGTGCCGTAACTCATCAAGACATAGTCGGCAATCCAAATCGGCACATGCTCGCCCGAAACAGGGTTAATCGCATATCCACCGGTGAAAATGCCTGTTTTTTCGCGGCTTATTGATTCGCGTTGAATGTCCGACTGGCGCTTTGCCTGTTCCTGATAGGCTTTGACCTCGTCCAGTTGGGCGGGGGTGGTGATTTTTGCGACCAAAGGATGTTCTGGCGAGAGCGCGATATAGCTGACACCCCAAAGCGTATCGGGGCGCGTGGTGAAAACCTCAATCGGGTCACCGGCTTCGGTTTTGAAGATGACAGAAGCACCGCGCGATTTCCCAATCCATTTGGTTTGGAGGGTCTTAATCATTTCGGGCCAGTCGATATTGTCAAAATTGAGCAATTCTTCGGCATAGTTGGAGGTGCGGAAGAACCATTGTTTCAAATCTTTGCGAATTACCGGCGTGCCACAACGCTCGCAATGGCGGTCTTCGCCCTGAACCTGTTCCCGCGCGAGGGTGGTATTACAACTGGGGCAAAAATCGACCGGCGATTGTTTTTGATATGCCAAGCCGTTTTTGAAGAATTGGTTAAAAAACCATTGCGTCCAGCGATAATACTTTGGGTCGGCAGAAATAATTTCAGAGCGCCAGTCAAAGCTGTTGCCCATCGTTTTTAGCTGTTTGCGCATTCGGTCGATATTGGCATAAGTCCATTTTCCCGGGTGGATGTTGTGTTTGATGGCGGCATTTTCGGCCGGAAGACCAAAAGCGTCAAAACCGATTGGGAAAAAGACGTTATAACCCTGCATTCGCTTAAAACGGGCACGCGCATCCGGAGGCGTCATGGCATACCAATGGCCAATGTGTAAATCGCCGGATGGATAAGGAAGCATGGTCAGCTCGTAAAATTTTGTCTTATCCGAAGTAATGTCGGGCTCATAAAGCTTGTCTTCATCCCAGCGAGCCTGCCACTTTGGCTCAATTTCTTCTGGCTTATACATCGGTATAGCGGTTGGGTCAATCATATTTGCTCCTCTTTGGCTTTTTCGGGTGAAATGTTGCGAAAAAGCGCATTTAAATAAAAAATCCCTGCATGCAGGGACGAAATTGCTTTCGCGGTACCACCCTGCTTCTCATCACGAAAATGAGCAGCTCAGGCAGACGATAACGTGTCTGTGTGCCGTTTGCGGCTAAAGGAAATCACCGCAACCACGCTCCAAATTTGAATTGGAGAAGCAGGTGAGTAGGGCTTGACGCGCTCCGTGGGCACTTTGCAACCTTTCAGCAAACGGCTGCTCTCTGACGGATAACCTGTGTTCTGCTATCGTGTTTCGACAGCTATTATACACCATTGGCAAAAGTTGAAAAGCAAACTGTTAGCTTTTGTATGCCTTTAAATTGATTTAGGGAAT
>CAYVOY010000056.1:0-7988 GCA_964453395.1 uncultured Anaerolineaceae bacterium | reverse complement strand
CGATAAGAAGGGTAACAAAAACTATGCCATAGGAAAGGATGCCGGGGTACTTAACTAAAGTATTAAGAGCAACACTAATGGATGCAAGTATCAACCAGACATTTTTCTTTTTTGAAAGATACATCAAGCAAAATAGTAAGACAGCAAATGTAAAAAAGGTATTGAAAATATCTGAAGAAATATAGTGTGAATGATCGATATATGGAGGATAAAAACATGTCAAAAAAGCAGCCGGAATTGAAAAGTCAACACCATTTACCATTTTCCCAATTTTCCATGCTAAAACGGGTACAAAGGCTCCGAAAATTGCTGTTATCAATCGAGCATGAAAGTAAAAGAACAAAGGATTTTCAAAATAAGACAGAGCAAAATTCTTGTTGAATAGAATTTTGCTGAGTAAATTTAGATAACCAAAAAGAATAGTATACAAAACTTGATTTGGTTTATTGTAGCGCTCAGGATCTAATGTGTGATTCTTGCTCATCTCTATAAGAGGATCAATAATATGCTGTTCATCATGAAGAGTTAACAGCGGAAAACTAAACTTCAGACCAATCAGGCGCACTAATAGAGCAATGATGAAAATAGCAAGAGGGATAAGCCAGGCTTTGGAGAAAAATTTAGACCTATAAGACGAAGGTTTTTCCATGAAAACTATTATACTAAAAATCCCAATTAATATTCCACTAAATTAGCTGGCTAATGAAAGGTGCAGGGATTTTCGTTAATTTCTCTGATGTGTTTTAACAATTTTTAACAGGCTTGAATAGTTTCAGTTGAAAATTTGAGGTAAAAAAAGCCGACTTCCATTATGGAAGTCGGCTGATTTGGTATGTTTGACTTCTTTCTTGATTCAAAAGAAGCCTTGTTGATACAGTTTATCCGGCTTCCACGCCACCGACAACCGGTGGGTTTTCGGCGTCAATGCTTGGGTCAAAGATATGGAAGTTGTCCATATTGAAAGCGAGTTGGAGCTTGTCGCCATAATGGACCTGGGTGCGGGGGTCAACACGAGCGATGAAATTGTGGTTTCCGTTGACAACATACAAGAAAATTTCATTACCCATCAATTCGGTAACGTCAACCGTTGCTTCAACATTCTCGGCAATGATGCCGGGAGGAGAAAATACGGGGTTATGGATATCTTCAGGTCGGATGCCAAAGATGATTTCTTTGCCGATGACTGATTGATATTTTTCTTTGTCATGATCCGGAACGCGCACACGGAAGGTGTCCATGTCAACAAACATAGTGTCATCTTCCATAACAATTTTACCGTTGAAGAAGTTCATGGCAGGAGAGCCAATGAAGCCGGCGACGAAAAGGTTGACAGGGTGATCGTAGAGAATTTGGGGTGCGGCCAGTTGTTGGAGTACGCCTTTGTTCATAACTGCGATGCGGGTTGCCATGGTCATAGCTTCAGTTTGGTCATGGGTGACGTAGATGAAGGTGGTTTCAAGGCGTTTGTGCAGTTTGGAAAGCTCAGCTCGGGTCTGGACGCGCAATTTGGCGTCAAGGTTAGAGAGCGGCTCATCAAAGAGGAACACTTTTGGCTCACGAACGATAGCACGACCAACAGCAACACGCTGGCGTTGACCACCGGAGAGTTCCTTGGGTTTACGTTTCAACAGGTTTTCGATGCCGAGAGTGCGGGCAGATTCTTGCACGCGGCGGTCAATATCGGCTTTGTCGAGTTTGCGGAGTTTGAGGCCGAAAGCCATGTTGTCATAAACGGACATGTGGGGGTAAAGGGCGTAGCTTTGGAAAACCATTGCGATATCGCGGTCTTTTGGAGCGACATCGTTGACAATCTGGTTGTCAATCATAACTTCGCCTTCGGTGATTTCTTCGAGGCCTGCTAAGCAGCGCAGGGCGGTGGTTTTACCACAACCGGATGGGCCGACCAGCACCAAAAACTCTTTGTCCTCGATTGCAAGATTTAAATCTTGCACGGCGACAACGTCGCCATACTTTTTCCAAACGTGATTATAAGTCACACTTGCCATAAAAATATTCCTCCTGACTTGAACGAGTATAGTGGTTAAATTATAGTCCAATTAAGAAAATGCGGGGAATAAATAGATAGTTTTAGAAGTTAGGCGTAAGAGCCAAGGAAAGAGCCAAAGAAAGAGCGTAAAAAGGAAAGAATGGGATTTTTTCGCAGGGATGATGAGGTGATAATGGAATCGAAAACAAGGAACAGTTGATAGATTGCTGTTCCTTGTCTTTTTTAGAAATTGGTTTTTAGTAATCGAGATTAGTCGATTTTTTCAAATTGATCTTTACCAACGCCACAGTCCGGGCATACCCAGTCTTCGGGTAAGTCTTCAAAGGCGGTTCCGGGTTCGATATCCGCGGTTGGGTCGCCGATTTCGGGGTCATAGATATAACCACAAGCGATGCATTCGTATTTGTCCATTTTTTTTCTCCTTAGTTTTTCCTTAAACACTTTACAAAAAAATAGTCGGATTGATTTACGCTATTATTATACAATAAATTTGGAATTAGATTCTTAGAAATTTGCAAAAAATTCAAACTTTAAGAGGTGTAAATATGGAAACAATTGAAGATTTCATCAAGGCAGTGCCAAACTTGATTGACGAATCAAAAACGATCGGGGTTCATGCCCAGATTCAATTAAATCTTTCGGGTGATGGTGGCGGAAATTATTATGTCGTCGTCAATGACGGATCTGTGAGAGTGGAAAAGGGCAAGCTTGAAAACCCGCAAATGACGCTTAGCGCAAGCACCGAGACCGCCCTGGAACTATTAAAGGGTAAGGTTAACCCGATGAACGCCGTGATGACCGGCAAAGTCAAAATTGCCGGGGATATGTCTGTTGGCATGAAATTGTTTAAGCTTTTTAGCTAAAAACTAAGCGATGAGACCCCAACCATCATTATCTTGCAGTTCGGGATCCATCATCTTCGGATCCCACATTTCGGCGCCCAATTCAACCGTGGTCGGGACTTCAAGAATGCGCTCGACCACTTTTTTGCAATCGGCAATCATTTCCGGTCCGTAGGGGCAGAAGGGCGTGGTCAAAATCATGGTGACTTTTGCTTCACCATCTTTCAGGCTGATGTTGCGCACCAAACCAAGTTCAATGAAAGACAGCCCAATTTCTAAGTCTACCAAACCGGATAAACCGACAATCAAATCGTCGTGATATTGTGGATGGGTATCGTCAATTTCCCAGTGGGCAGGTATGTGATCAGTCATGTTTTTCCTCGTTTTTCGGTTTATAGTTCAAAAGAATAGACGCAGTGGCTGCAATTGGAATCTGTTTCGACCGTGAATTGCTCAAGTTGTAGCTCTTTGCCCAAAAGGGTGGAAAAGAAGGATTGGTCGAGCAAGCAAATTTCGCGATTACTGTTTTCTAAGTTGTAATATGGGCAGCTGGTGTTGCGGATAATAACGCGATTGTCTTTGAGTTCCCATTCAATTTGAAAGCCTTCGTTAGCCATCATATCGCAGAAGTTGTTCATCATCTCTGACAGATTCTCTTTATCTGTGTCTAAATCGTAAGATTTTGCCATTTCCTGACCGACAGCGACCAATAGTTCGGAAGAAGCCTCGCGGCCGAAAAGGGTCTGGACAGAATCGAGAAGATTGTTGACCAATTGATAATAATTGGTGGAGATGCGTTGCCTGCCTTGGTTGGTCAGTTGGAAAACGAGATGAGGGCGGCCAACACCGGCGCGCTGCTCGTTGGAAGTGACTAAGCCTTCCTCTTGCATGCGCAATAGGTGATGGCGGACTGTGATGGGGTTGATTTCCAATTGGTCAGCTAATTTTTGAATGGTTGCCTGGCGGGTTACGCCAAGATTTTCTAAGATTTTTTCTCTGTTACTTTTCATGCTTTACCTGTTAATTGACTATGAGTATACCATTTTGATTAAAAAATGAAAATATCTGTAAAAAACTTATAGAAATTATTGATGAATTCTTCGGTTTTGCTCGGGTGATTATTTTTTGTTGATGGTTGCGCAGAGCAAGTCTGACCAGGTAAGGGATCATGGAGCGTTCGTGATTAGGACTTGCCCCTACCGGGGATGTACCAAATTTCTAAGACTCTTTGCTCTTCTTGCCCTTACGGTTGTTAAAATTCGTAAAATGTGTTTACTATTGCTTTGCAGGTGGTAGCTTATGCTATAATTTTTGTACTTAGTTCAACAAGAAGGAGAAAACCATGGCAAAAATTATTGATATTGAGGGCATTGGTCCCGTTTATGCTGCTAAATTTCATGAAATTGGCATTTTTACTGTTGAGGCTTTATTAAAAGCCGGCTGCGAACCGAAAGGTCGGCAAGACCTCGCCGACAAGACCGGTATTAGCAAAGATTTGATTTTGGAATGGGTCAACCATGCCGATTTGTATCGCATTAAAGGCGTTGCAGAAGAGTATTCCGATCTTTTGGAAGAAGCCGGTGTGGATACCGTTGTCGAATTGGCAACCCGCAATGCAGAAAATCTGCATAAGAAAATTTTGGAAACCAACGAGGAAAAGAAATTGGTCCGCCGCCCACCATCATTGAGCATGGTTGAGGACTGGATCGCCCAAGCCAAAACAATGGACCGCGGCGTATTTTATTAAAATTATTTTTGAATTTGTTACAAACAGGAATATCCTTATATGCGGGCGTGTGGGCTCGATGTGAATTTCTGCCTTTGATTAAAATGTTAACCTAACAAAAAACCTCTCGTACGAGAGGTTTTTTTATCAGATCAAACCGATGCTTATTTTTTAAGCAAGCCGAGGATGGTGTTGATGACCAAGGCCCCGGATTGTTGTTGGTCTTGGCGTTTGCCGAGGGGGCTGGCACTGCTAAGAGCTTGCATGATTGCTTGCATATCATTTTGACCGCTTTGTTTTGCGGCAAAATATGCTAATCCGGCAGAGAGCAAAGCACTTGCGTCTACACCGCCACTTTGGGATTGGGAGTTGCTTGAGCCGCCGAGTAAACCACCGACTAAATCAGCGATTCCACCGGAACTCTGTTGAGAATTGCTTTGGTTACCCATCAACCCACCTAACAAATCAGCAATTCCGCCACCCGAACTTTGGGCAGCTTCCTGTTTTGGTTCTGGATTTCCGGTTAATCCACCGAGTAAAGAACCGAGGAAATTGCTGGCATCAGCTGGTGTGGAAGGGGCAGGGGTTTCTTTAGCTGCCTGAGCGTTTCCACCAAGGGAGCCGAGAAGAGATGAGAGCAAGTCGCCTCCGCCTTTTTGCGTGTCGCTCATGCCCATCATTGAGTTAATCAGGGTGCCGGCAGTTTCGGCGTTGAAATCTTTGCCGACAAATTGCTTGGATGCGTTTGCTAAACCTTCAGCATAAATCTTTGCGGTGCTGCCGCTGGTTTTTTCTTCCAAGATTTTGCTGGCATAGGCAAGCTGGTCTGAAACAGGTTGACCTTCTTTTTTAGAAACAGCTTTTTGAATCTGTTGAAAGGTTTCGACCATGTTTGTGCCATGGTTATGGTTGTAATCATCAGCATCATTTAATTGTTGCTGATTGGCGGAGAGAGTTTTAGCAATTTCTCCAAAAACAGTGCTTAGGTTTAATTCTTGAGCCATCAAATTCTTCTTATTTAGCGACTAATTTTCGGGTTTGACAGGAATAACCAAAACCATGCCAACTTTAATCATGTCTGCATTAGGTCCAATAACTTCTTTGTTGGCTTCGTAAATGATTGGGTAAAGATTTGCGTTGTCGTAATAATGTTTGGCGATGTGACCGAGGGTTTCACCTTCGGCAACGGTGTGTTTGGCAATCAAGCCTTCCATCTCTTTTGCAGCTTCGGCTGCTTTGTCGGCAACTTTGCGGGCTTCATATTCAAGCTTGAGGGCTTCGGCTTCAGCTTTTTTTGCAGCGGCGTCGGCAACGCGTTTGGCGTTATCTTCTGCAACTTTGGCAGCTTCTTTAGCTTTGGCTTTCAGTTCAGCAACATCAGCAAGTGCTTTTTCTTTCGCTTCTTTAGCGGCGGCTTCGGCTTTTGCTTTCAATTCTTCCGCAGCAGCTGCGGCTTGATCAGCAGCTTCTTTTGCTGCTTTGTCTTCTTTTTTTCCGAATAAATTTCCGAAAAATCCTTTTTTCTCTTCTGCCATCTCAAAATCTCCTTGTTATTAAATCGGCAACTTCTTATTGTCGCCATGAAAAATTTAGTGAATGGATTATTCCCATTCCCACATTCAAGGATTATACAGCAGGCTTTGCTCGTTTTTCTCTACTGTCTAAGCTAAAAAAGGGGGAATGTTAATAAATTAGATAAATATATATAAATTTGACTTTGCCTCGTCACTCTGCTATAATTCCGACTGTTAAAACGATGAAACATTGAGGAATAAACAAGAAATGTCAACCTTAGAAATTAAAAATTTACATGTCAGCATAGCAGACCAGGAAATCATCAAAGGCTTTAATCTGACGATTAAAACCGGCGAGATTCACGCTTTAATGGGTCCCAACGGAACCGGAAAATCAACTCTATCGAACGCAATTATGGGACACCCGGCTTACGAAGTGACCGAGGGTGAAATTCTACTCGACGGAAAAGATATTCTCGAGATGTCGGTTGAGGAGCGTTCTCACGAGGGTATATTTTTGGCTTTCCAATATCCTGTTGCCATTCCCGGCGTTACTCTGGCAAATTTTTTGCGTGTAGCGATGAATGCAAAACTAAAAGCAAAAGACCCTGAATCAAAAGGGGTTTCAATTATTAACTTCCGCAAATCGATGAAAGAAAAAATGGATTTGCTAAAGATGGATTATTCCTTTGGCGGGCGCTATCTGAATGACGGCTTTTCCGGTGGAGAGAAAAAGCGGGCAGAAATTTTGCAAATGGCAATGCTGGAACCAAAGTTTGCGCTGCTTGATGAAACCGATTCCGGTTTGGATATCGACGCTATCCGAATTGTTTCTGAAGGGGTTAATTCTCTTGCCGGCGATAATTTGGGTGTTTTGGTAATCACTCACTACCAGCGGATGCTCAACTATCTCAAACCTGATTTCGTTCATATTATGTATGATGGAAAAATTGTTGAAAGTGGCGGTCCCGAGTTAGCACTCAAACTGGAAGAGCATGGTTATGATTGGATTCGCGAAGAATTTGACCAAAGCGAAACTGAAAATGGCAGGCGTAGCTGATGGCTGATCACGACGAAAAACAAATACTTTCTAATATAGGAAGTAGTTATGAATATGGTTTTAGCGACCCAGACCGTTCGAGCTTCAAGACTCGCAAAGGGCTGGACGAAGAGGTTGTTCGCCAAATTTCAGCAATGAAAGAAGAGCCGGAGTGGATGCTGGAATTTCGCCTGAAGGCTTACCGGCATTATCTCGAACGCCCAATGCCAGGCTGGGGTCCTGATTTGAGTGATTTGAATCTGGACGAAATTTATTATTACGTTCGGCCTGAAGAAATCGACCAAAAATCTTGGGATGATGTGCCCGATGATATCAAGAACACTTTTGAGCGTTTGGGCATTCCTGAGGCGGAACAGCGTTATCTGGCCGGTGTTGGCGCACAATATGACTCCGAAATGGTCTATCACAACATCAACGAACAGCTCGAAAAGCAGGGCGTGATTTTTTTGAGTATTGAAAATGGCTTGAAACAATACCCTGAACTTTTCAAAGAATATTTCTCGACAGTTGTCCCGATTCAGGATAACAAATTTGCAGCCCTAAACAGTGCCGTTTGGTCGGGTGGCTCATTTGTCTATGTGCCAAAAGGAGTGAAAGTCGATTTGCCATTGCAGGCTTATTTCCGTTTGAATAATGCCAGCATCGGGCAGTTTGAACGTTCGCTGATTATCGCTGATGAAGGGGCTCAGGTGCATTATGTTGAAGGTTGTACCGCACCGTCGTATTCGACAAATTCTTATCACAGCGGTGTGATTGAAATTGTGGTCAAGAAAAATGCCAGGCTTTTGATCAAGAGTTGAAAAAAGCTCTTCAAGAGTATGAAACCTCCCTGGTGGAG
>CAYVOY010000055.1:6738-8088 GCA_964453395.1 uncultured Anaerolineaceae bacterium | reverse complement strand
TGAAAACGATGAAAGGTCTTTGGCTTGAGAATCAAAATCTGAGCTATCGGGATGATTTACCGCTACCTGTTTTGGATGATGACGAGGTCTTGATAAAGGTTTTGATGGCTGGTGTTTGCTCGACAGATTTGGAAATGTTGCGCGGTTACTATCCATTCACGGGCGTTCCCGGGCATGAATTTGTTGGTCTGGTGGTCGATGCGAACGGTCACGATGAGTGGCAGGGGAAACGCGTGATTGGCGATATTAACATCAGTTGTGGCGAGTGTGAGCGCTGTTTGGCGCAGGAAACGAGCCAATGCATGAAACGGCGCACTTTAGGGATTTTTGATTACAACGGTGTTTTCGCAGAATATTGCAAGCTGCCGGTTAAAAATCTGACGGCTGTGCCGGATGAAGTTTCGGATGTTTTAGCAGTTTTCACAGAACCGACTGCAGCTGCGACGCGGATTTTGGATCAGGTTCAGGTCAAGCCAAGCGATCGGGTTTTTGTGCTTGGTGCCGGTCGTCTGGGTTTGTTGATTGCCCAAGTCTTGAAGAACACAGGATGTGATTTGACGGTAATTGTTCGCCGCCCTGAACCGGCTGCGATCTTGGCATCGCTGGGGATAAAAACGCTAACTGTTGAAGAAGTGAAAGGGAAACTGGCAGATATTGTGGTGGAAGTGAGCGGTTCGCAAGCGGGCTTTGAGCTTTCGCGCTCACTGACCAGAGCAAGAGGTACTTTGGTTTTGAAATCGACCTTTGCCGGGAATGTGGATGTCAATTTGTCGAAATTGGTTGTTGATGAAATCACGCTGGTTGGTTCGCGTTGCGGCAACTATCCGGCTGGTTTGCGAGCTTTATCTTTAGGCTTGGTGCAAGTGGGCGAGATGATTGATTCAATTTATTCGCTTGAGCAAAGCCTTGAGGCATTGGAACGAGCAGGGCAGCCTGGAGTTTTGAAGGTTTTGATAAGGAATTAGTGAACAAGAAAGTTAGGCGCGTTATCATTTGTTTCAAATATGAACATTAATCTTGGATTATAATTTTACTTGTGGTGCAAGAAGGCGTTAATAATATACGTTGAAGGAGGAAATACGTGAATATATTGAGTTGTAAAAAGTGTGGAAGTAATGACTTCAAGGTTGAATCTGGATTTAGAGTATGTCAATACTGTAATACAAAGTATGAATATTTAGAATCAGGAAAACAAACATTTATTCAAGGTGAGAGAATTGCGAAAAGTTCGGGAATTTCGCTTGATTCAGACATATTGCAATTATTAGAAAAATGTAAAAAAGATCCTGGAAATGCTCGAAGATATGTTAATTTAATTCTGGACATTGATCCAGACAATGAAGAAGCCTT
>CAYVOY010000055.1:0-6728 GCA_964453395.1 uncultured Anaerolineaceae bacterium | reverse complement strand
GATATGAAAATCAAGGATATTGCGATTCAATATGGGATTGATTCAGATGAGTTGTACAAATTTTTGAACAACTCAAATTATACAATATCAGGTTTGTTTGAATATTCTGTACGAGATGATGAAGTTGATAAAATATTAGCTGATTATCGGCAGTATGCATTATTTCTAGAAGAAGAACGACTACGGTTAGATGAAGAAGAACGGTTACGGCTAGAAGAAAAACGGTTGCTCTCAGAAGATGAAAAAGAAAGAAAGAAAAGGGAGGAATTAGAGAAAAAAACTGCGCTGAAGAATATGTTAATAACTTCAGGTTTCTCATTTGATGGTTATACGATTGTTAAATATTCCGGATATATTTCAGGTGATGATGCGATATCAGTTGATCGAGGTTTTGTGTTTTTTGGTGGAGAAGGCAACGTAAAAGATAAACTAATGGAATCATTAGTTGTTATTAGGCGAAACGCTTTAGCAGAATTGAAAGAGGCTGCTTACGCATTGGGTTGCAATGCAGTCATTGGGGTTGATTATGATTACATAACATTAGATCCTCAGACCGCAAGTTTGACTGGACACACTGTTTATCAACCCTATGTTTTTGGAGTTACTGCAAACGGCAATGCTGTGATAATTGAAAAAAATGAATAGATAAGATAGTTAGCCAATGATTTCTGATAAGGACAATAATCACTTGCGGAAAGTTACCCACTGTCAGCAAAGCTCGACCTGGCATAATGTCTCGGATTCGATAATTTTACTCTTTGCTTAATTTACGATTGTGCTATAATAAGCGCTCACGGGGCGTGGCTCAGCCCGGATAGAGTGCACGGTTCGGGTCCGTGAGGTCGACGGTTCAAATCCGTCCGCCCCGACTTAATGCCTGATTTTCAGGCGAAAAGTTCAGTTCAACGAGGATAAAAGGTTAGCACTCAACCGAAGACTTCATTTCTGAACAAACCGCTGCCATCAAGGTTAGATGGCAAAAAGGAGCGCCAATTAAAATGTTGGCGCTTTTTTTAATGTCTGATTGGTTCCGATATTAGATTGAAAAAACGGCTGGGTCGATTGACATACAGTTATCTATTCAATGATGAGGGTGGAGAAGGAAAACGCAGGCGTTTTGCCTACGAAAGTCTTTGTACTTCAGTAGTGTAAATAATCAGATGAGCCTTCTCGGACAGGGACACACCACTCGCTTCGCATCGGGTGCTATAGAGCCGCTGTCCGTACAGAAATCGTTGTGAATAGATGAGCATTTGAAAAGTGCTTTTGTTTCCTGCTTTTTGTTTCCCCGACTACTGTAAATAATAGGTCATTTTTTGCATTTTCAAGACCGGGTCGATGTTCTCAACTTGCACGCCTTCCGGCACTTGCAGATTGACCGGGGCGTAGTTCAAAATCGAACGAATGCCAATTTTCACCAAACGGTCACAAATTGCTTGGGCGCTCTCGCCGGGGACGGTGATAACCGCGATTTGGACTCCCATTTTGAGCATTTCTTCATCCATATTTTCGATATTTCTGACCACAATATTGCCCACTGTTTTCCCAATTTTTCCTGGGTTGTGTTCAAAAGCCGCCACTATTTCAAAGCCATTTCTATTAAAACCATCATAACTTATCAATGCCTGGCCGATATGCCCGACCCCGATCAGAGCTACTTTCCAGATTTGGTTGAGGTTCAAAATTTCGCGCAAAGATTCCATCAGCTTGATAATGTCATAACCGGTACCTTGCTTGCCAAAACCGCCAAAGTTTGCCAAGTCGCGTCGGATATGAGAAGGGGTCATATCGAGCATAAGACCAAGTTCGTTTGACGAAACCACAGCCTTGCCCTCACGCAGCAAACGATTTAGGGTTTGGATATAAAGGGGTAATCTTGAGATTACGACATCAGGGATAAAAGTTTCTTTCATAAAATTGCTTCTCCAAAACCAAAAAGATTAAGAGACGATTTTCAATTTAATGTTATCATCAATGTAGGTATATTATATTAGGTTTTTCCGTTTTCCTTGAGGTAAATTTTAATCAAATAACCTCTGGAAGGAGTTTAAAATGAAAACAGGCAGCATAATCACTTACATCCTGGCAGCTATTGCCATTATTTTCTCATTTTTATTCATTTTGGGCGGTTTTAGCCCTAATGGAGACCCATCTTGGATAATAATTGGCTTGGTCGGTTTGCTAATCGGCTTCGCCTTGATTTATGCCGGTGTCAAGATAGCCGATAAAGCACGCAAAGCGGCTGACAATGTTTACAACATCAAGCTTGATCTGCCCGGAAATGTCAAAATTGACCAAATGAAATGTCAATCTTGCGGTGCCCCACTTAATCCCAACGATGTTTCAATGGTAAACGGCGCCCCGGTTGTAACTTGTCACAGTTGTGGCACTACCTACCAATTGACTGAGGAGCCAAAATGGTAAGCACAAAATCACCCAAAAGGACCATTCTGATTGTCCTGAGCATGCTGCTTTTGCTTTTCGCAGCTTTGCCAGCCACAGCAGTCAATGCCCAAAACTATCGTTTTACGCTTCCTCAATATGAGGTTGAAGCCTATCTCGAGGCAGACGGCAGTTTGACGCTTTACTATTACATGGTTTTTCAAAACGATGCTTCTGCCAGCCCGATTGATTTTGTCGATTTGGCTTTGCCCTATGGCGACTATAGCTTAAAGAATATCGAAGCCACAATTGACGGACAGCCGATGCCCGAAGTCAATAATTCTGCCTATGTCAACGGAGCAGAATTAGCACTCGGTGATTTGGAAATTCAGCCCGGTGCACAGGGTGTCGTAACTGCCTGGGTTCGGGGAATCACGGACATTCTCTATCCTTATGATGGCGGCGACCTTGAAAATTATGTGAACTTTCAGTTTACCCCAAACTTTTTTGATTCAAGTTTCGAACGTTCCAAGAACACTGAATATCGGATGACGATCATCCTTCCTCCCGGTGTCGGCACAGATGATGGACGCTATTACACCCCAGTGGGGTGGGACGGTGAAGAAATCAGCGAAGCCTCAACCACCAGCGATGGCCGCGTTTATTACTCCTGGTACACCAATAATGCTGACGTTCACAGCGAATATGAATTTGGGGCAGCTTTTCCTGCAACTGTAATCCCCGAAGCCGCAATTTCAAGCGCAGAAAATTATCAGGAAAATTCGAACAACGGCAGTGGTAGTGCTGTTGGCGGAATTGGTCAGATTTTCTCCTTCTTGGGTTGTATGGGATTAGTCCTGGCAGTCATCGGTATTAGCATCGCTACAAACAAAAAAGCAAAGCAACAACAAACCACTCGTAAACTGCAATATCTGCCTCCGAAACTTTCGGTTGACGGCAAAGGGGTTCGCCGTGGTCTGACGGCAGTCGAAGCTGGAATTTTGCTCGAGGAGCCACTTGATAAAATCCTTTCGATGATTCTCTTCGGCTTGCTCAAAAAGGAAGCTGTCAAAGTTACCAAAGAAGATCCACTTGAAATCGAGACTCGCGAACCGCTTCCCGAAGGGCTTTATGAATATGAAACCGATTTCCTCAAAGCCTTTGAAACCACAGCCAAAAGAGACCGTCGTCGCAACTTGCAAGCTATGTTGGTTGAGCTTGTTAATACTGTTCAAGAAAAAATGAAAGGGTTTAGCCCCGATGAGACCAAAGCTTACTACACAGACATCATTCGTCGGGCTTGGTTAGCGGTTGAGGGTGCCAAAACTCCTGAAATTAAAAGTGCACAATTTGACCATACGCTCGAATGGACCATGTTGGATGACGATTTCAACGGCCGCACACAAAACACTTTTCACAATCAAAACGTTTACGTTCCTCGCTGGTGGTATTTGTACCGCCCGTCCTATGTCGCCCCGTCGTATTCTGCCCCTTCTGCCAGTGTTGGCGGTGGTGTTAGCTCTACACCTTCAAGCGCTGCTTCCGGTAGCTCCTCGAAACCTTCAATCACACTGCCTCATTTGCCGGGTTCAGATTTCGCCGCAAACATTATCAACGGCGCAACCGCTGTTTCGGCCGGTGTTGTCGGTGACCTGACCGGTTTCACCAGTGCCGTAACCAATCGCACCAACCCGATTCCGGTCACCAGACCGAGCAGTGGCTCAAGCGGGTTCCGTGGTGGTGGCGGAGGCGGAAGTTCCTGCGCTTGTGCATGTGCCTGTGCTGGTTGTGCCTGTGCTTGTGCCGGCGGTGGACGTTAGGAAATTTATGGAATCAAATTTACTCCGATTACCGGAAGCCGGTATCTATAAATACGATATCGCTGAAGAAAACCAGCGATCGCGCCTGCATTTGCGCGTAGATGAAGGTGGTTCAGGGCTGCTTTTAATCAATGCTTCAAAAATTATCTATCTCAACCAGACTGCGATGGCGATGGCATATCTTTATCTGAATAAGGTTGATAAAGAAGAAGCGCTGGATTTTTTGACGGATTTGTTTGACGCACCAGAAGAAGCCTTAAAATCCGATTATGAAATAACAATTGAAAAAATCGATGCCTTAATTGACGAAAACAGCGGAGCCTGCCCAATATGCGATTTAGGTCTAAGCACCAACATGCCTTTTTCGGCAAAATTGAGTGCGCCTTATCGCATGGATTTGGCGATTACCTATCGCTGCAACCTCGACTGTGCCCACTGTTATAACGCACGTGCCCGTAACTATCCTGAACTCTCCACCTCAGAATGGAAAAAAGCGATTGATAAAATTTGGGAAATTGGGATTCCCCATGTCGTGTTTACCGGTGGAGAACCGACATTGCGCGATGATCTGCCTGAGTTAATTGCTTATGCCGATCAAAAGGGCATGGTAACCGGAATCAACACCAACGGTACGCGGCTTGGCGATCAAAAGTTTTTGGACAGCTTGATTGCTGCAGGCTTAGACCATATTCAAATTACATTCGAGTCTCACCTCCCCGAAATTCATAACGGCATGGTCAGACGGGATTTTGCCTGGAAGAAAACTCTCGAAGGCATTCGGAATGTGGTTAAAAGCAAGCTTTACATGATGACAAACACCACGCTGCTCAACAATAACGCCGGAAACTTGCGGGAAACACTTCAATTTTTAGCAGATGAAGGTGTTCCAACGGTGGGCTTGAATGCGCTCATTCATTCCGGCAAAGGTGCAGAGGTTGGCACAGGCTTGCGCGAAGAAGATTTGCCTCCCCTGCTTTCTATGGCAATCGAAATGACCGATAAAAACCATCAACGACTGATCTGGTACACTCCAACCCAGTATTGTCATTTTGACCCACTTCTATTGGATTTGGGAATTAAGGGTTGCACGGCTGCCTACTATAACATGTGTACCGAACCAAATGGAGATGTTATCCCCTGCCAATCGTATTATGAGCCGGTCGGGAATATCTTACGAGATGAATGGACCGAGATATGGAATCATCCGCTTTGTCTCAGCTTGCGCAATCGGCAGAGTATCCCGCAAGCATGTAAAACTTATGATTTTCTGCAAGAATGTGGCGGTGGTTGTCCGCTTTCTCGCGAGCATCAGGACCCTCAACCAATTTATCGTGATTTAATCATCAGCAGGAGTTAATCATGTCAGAATCCGAAAATGCCCCATCAAACGATTTTCAAGTAAGCTCAAGCGGTTTCTATGCTTATCACAGTCCGGAGGACGAGCCCAGGCAATATCGCCTCCATTTGCGCATTTTGCCGGATCAAAGCGGTATTTTGATCATCAATGCGCGCTCAACTTTGAGACTGAATCAAACGGCAACTTACCTGGCATGGCTAAAAATTCAGGGGAAATCCGAAGATGAAATTGTCGAAGAGGCATTGAAACGGTATCAAGTTGATAAGGAAAAACTGATTTCTGACCTGCAAAATTTCAATCTCCAAATTCTCAATATCATCAATAACCCGGACCAGGCACCTTTTATCACCGGCACAGATTTCGATTCCGAATCGGCAGAGCGACCGAGCGGTTTGCCTTTGCGGGTAAATCTTTGCCTGACTACGCAAAACGAAAAGCTTCCGCAATCAGAAACAAAGGAACTTTCATCGGAAAGCTGGAAAGAAATCATCCAAAAAACCTACGATGCCGGGATTCCCCAGGTGATTTTTATGGGCGGGGAACCGGTTACGCGACCTGATCTAATCGAATTGCTCGAATTTACCGAAGCCCTTGGCATGGTTTCAGGTTTGTTGACATCCACAAAGAAGCTTTACGAAGATGAAAGTTTTCTCGACCAGGTTCTTGAAAGTGGTCTCGACCATCTTATTTTGGAAGTGGACCCGGAAGATTCGCAGATTTCAAACAAGCTTCAAAAAATCTTTGACAAGGATCTCTTCACCTGTATCCGTTTCCCTGTTTATCCCAATTCAAACCTGGCAGAGTGGGCAAGCGATTTAGTGAAGAATGGTTGTAATGCGCTGTCCTTCTATGCTGCAACCTTGGACGCCAACGACCGAAGCGCACTGCTCAACCAACAATTGACTGCTCAAAATGTTTTGATTGAATACGATTTGCCTTTTCCGGTCAAAGCTGTTCAGGCTGATCAACATGTCGCATTGTTTAGTCCCGAAATTAGCCAGTTTGAATCAAAGCTCTATACCGTAATGCCGGATGGCATGCTTTGCCCTCAAGATTTCACTGCCAAGCCAATTGGAAGCTTATTAACTTCCTATTGGAACGAACTTGTCGTAAAATAGATAAAAACCAAAGGAGAATCTATGAAAACTGCTGATTGGCACAACCGATAT
>CAYVOY010000054.1:0-8347 GCA_964453395.1 uncultured Anaerolineaceae bacterium | reverse complement strand
TATTTCACAATTGGCACGGGAATCGGTGGGGGAGCGATTGTCAACGGAAAAGTTTTGCACGGTTTGATTCATCCCGAAATGGGGCATGTGCGCCTGCCGCACTTGACCGACGATGCAAATTTTGCTGGGATTTGCCCATTCCATAGTGATTGTTTTGAAGGTTTGGCTTCCGGGCAGGCAATGCTGGCGCGGTGGGCTCAATCGGCTGAAACGCTTGACAAGGCGCACCCTGCCTGGGAGATTGAGGCGGCTTATATCGCCCTGGCATTGATTGGTGTGATTTGCAATCTTTCTCCGCAGAGAATCATTTTAGGCGGCGGGGTAATGAATCAAGAGTTTTTGTTCCCCATGATTAGGCAGAAAACGCTTGAATATTTGAATAACTACATTCTCGCGCCAGAAATTATTGAAGATATCGACCATTACATCGTCCCTCCGACTTTGGGCAAGCGTTCCGGCATTTTGGGAGCCAAAGCCTTGGGCGAAGAGGCATTGATTGAGGCAGGCATGTGAGCGTAGTGCGGTTCAAACGCTATTCTCTTCACAAGGTATAATAGCCAGCGTAGCAATTACAAATTTCGGAGGATGAAATGAATTATGCCTTGATTATGGCCGGCGGTGCCGGAACGCGCCTTTGGCCTCTTAGCCGGGAAAAACATTCAAAGCCGGCGCTCTCTTTATACAGCGAGCAAAGCTTATTCCAAATCGCTATTGAACGTCTTTATCCTCTCTTTTCTCCCGAACAAATATTAGTGGTTGCCAGTCAGCACCACATTGCCGATTTGGCGGCACAAGTTCCCGAAATCCCGCAAGAAAACTACATTATCGAACCTGAAATGCGCGGCACGGCTGCGGCAATTGGTTTGGCTGCTATTCATCTGGCGAAGCGCGACCCGGATGCCACTCTGGCGGTGTTAACTGCCGACCATCACATTGGCAAAACGGATGTTTTTCGCAACTTGGTTCAGGCGGGCTTAAACTTCGCCCAAGATGGCTATATTATCACCCTGGGCGTTACCCCAAGCTGGCCATCCACCGATTATGGTTATATCGAGCAAGCCGAAGCGGTGGGCGAGGAAAACGGCTTCAAAGCCTATCGCGCGGCACGCTTTGTCGAAAAACCAAACGAGAAGAACGCTCAGCGGATGCTCGGGATGGGGAACTACAGCTGGAACAGCGGCATGTTTATTTGGAAACTTTCGACGATTATGGCCGAGTTTGAGCGCCAAATGCCGGATTTGCACGGGCGATTATTGCGCATAGCAGATTTAATTGGCGAACAGAATTACGCTGAAACCATGCCGCTGATTTGGCATAGTATCGAAAAGCAAACCATTGATTATGGCGTGATGGAACATGCCGAAAATGTGGTCGTGATTCCGGCGGACATGGATTGGCTGGATGTTGGCACTTGGTTGAGCCTCAAATCACTCCTGCCGATGGATGGAAAAGGGAATTGTTCTAAAGGTGATGTTTTGTTGACTGATTCCGAAAACACGCTGATTATCGGCAACAGCCGCATCATTACCGGAATCGGACTAAAAGATTTGATCATTGTCGACACACCAGACGCGCTGATGGTTTGTGATATGAACCATGCCGGGGATGTTAGAGAATTGGTCAAATTGTTGAAAGAGCAAGGCCGGGAAGATTTGGTCTGAGACTCGAAACAACGTCCTTCAAATTTAGCAGCAAATTGAACGCATTAAGAAGATATAAAAGCGTCTTTTTTCAAGGCGAGAACTATTAAAATTGAGAGAATATATTGACTACATTATTGTTAATCATCATCTACATTGCTTTTATCAGCCTTGGTTTACCCGATTCGATGCTGGGGGCAGCCTGGCCTTTGATGCAGCGCGAAATGAGCCTGCCGCTGGAAGGTGCGGGCTTGGTTTCAACCATCGTCAGTGCCGGAACGATCGTCTCCAGCCTTCTGACCAGTAAATTGATCAAAAAACTGGGCACCGGTTTGCTGACTATGCTCAGCGTTCTGATGACTGCTCTGGCGCTTTTGGGCTATTCGACAACTCAAAATTATTTTTGGCTCTGCCTGATGGCAATCCCCCTGGGTTTAGGGGCAGGAGCGGTTGATGCGGCGCTAAATGATTTCGTAGCACGCAATTTTTCATCGCGGCACATGAGCTGGCTGCATGCTTTTTGGGGTGTTGGGGCAACTTCAGGACCGCTGCTTTTAGCTTATGTGGTCAGTCAAAGCGGTCGCTGGCAGGGTGGTTATCGCACGGTTTCGATAATACAATTTGTTTTGGTGGCGATATTGGCGCTTTCTCTGCCACTTTGGCGTAAACAAGATAAAACTGACGGTGAGGACACTGCGCAGAGCAAAACAAATGGCAGCGTTTTGAAAATCCGCGGGATGATTCCCAACTTGATCGCTTTTTTTGGCTATTGTGGCATGGAGTTGACTGCCGGACTGTGGTTTGCAAGCTTTTTGGTGGCAGAAAGAGGACTTACAGCTGAAAGCGCTTCTGCCTGGGCAGCTTCTTTTTATTTTGGAATCATGCTTGGGAGAATGATTAACGGCTTTTTGACGATGAAATTCAGTAGCAAGACGCTGATTCGTAGCGGGCAAGTCTTGATTTTAGTCGGGCTTATTCTGCTCTTCATACCGCAAGCTACTTTCAGCCTGATTGGTTTGCTTTTGGTGGGGATGGGTTGTGCGCCGATATATCCCTCGATGCTCCACGAAACACCGGCTCGTTTTGGCGAAGAAAATTCGTCTCGTCTGATGGGGATTCAGATGGCTTCGGCATACCTGGGCTTGACGGCAATGCCACCTCTGGTCGGTTTGATTGCTTCGAAGACCTCGCTTGGCATTTTCCCCTGGGCGTTGCTGCTGCTTTGGACCTTGAATGTTCTGGGAAGCGAACGCGTGAATAAGATTGTGAGCGGTTCGAAATTGCCCAATTAGTAAACCCACCCCGTTGAAATCCGGGCAATATGCTGTTTTTCAATGTGTATTCGCAATTCTAGTAAGGGTGGCTCTGACTGGGTTTCAGATTATTGAGCATTCGTGATTGGGAGCCACCCCTACCCTGTATATATTTCATGTTTTTTATGTTGAAAATTGCTGATATGGCGCGTTATGAATTTTCATTTTTGGACTACAATAAGGACTTGTGATAACGGTGGGATGACCGTTGTTTTTTTGTGTGAAACCAATGAATCAAGAAGATAAGGCAACTCAGGAGAAATCCAAAAACAAGAGCTTTCGCTACTTGATTATCCTTGTTATCGTCGGATTGGCAGTCAATTTCATCTTGCCTAAACTAATGGATATCAATCAGGCATTCCAGGTTTTGCTCAATATGACCTGGTGGCTGGTTTTTGCGGCTGCTTTTGCTGAAGTTTTGGTTTACATTTGCTATGGTTTCTCTATGAAGAGTATCCTCGACATTCAGGGACACAATTTATCAGTCTTTCAAACCGCTCTGATTTTTCTTTCTTCATATAGCGTTGGCACAGTCGCTGGTGGTTGGATTGGCTCTGCGGCTACTTCTGTGTCGCTCTTTGCCAAAAAAGGGGTAAAACCGGTGGACTCCACGGTTGCCGGTTTGCTCCCTTCGATGCTCACCAATATCCCTTTGAGCATCCTTGGCATCATTGGGATGATTTCTTTAGCCCATAACAACGGACTTAGCCAGGCTCGCCTAATTCAATATTCAGTTTTTATTGGACTGCTTCTCCTGATTTCTTTTGCCCCGCTGATTGGGCTGGCTTTTCCAAAAGCGGCTTTCAAATTGGTCAATTGGGTACTCTGGCATTGGAATCGCTTCCGCAAAAAACCCTATGAACCTCAAAACACTCAGGATATGCTCGATAATATTTTTGATGCCTGGCGGCTGATGGGCAAAGGTAATTGGTGGGCACCGCTTTTGGGCGTAACGGGATATTACCTCTTTGATATGCTGACGATGAGTCTGATTTTCAGGGCTGCCGGTTATCCAATTAAACTGGGTGTGCTGATTGCAGGCTATGCCTTGCCGCAGATTCTTGCCAAGATGGCCTTCATTATTCCCGGTGGCATTGGGGTTATCGAAACGGCAATGGCCGGCCTTTTCGTCAGTCAGGCTGTTCCGGACGATATCGCCCTTGTGGTTGTCCTCGCTTATCGCTTAATTTCTTTTTGGTTTCCGATTTTGTTTGGTTTTCTCAGCTATTTTTTGTTAAACCGCAGTAAGGATCGCCATAAAGAAAAGCCAGACCCGCAAGATAGCGTCTAATTTTACAAAAAACTCTATGCTCGTATCCAACTCGTGAGCTTTAGGAATTTTCGTAGCGCTCAAATTCATGGCTAAGCTGTTATCTCGTAATTTATAACAAATTCACGGCTTTTTAAAGCTTGAATTTTGTCAGTTTTCTCTCGCTTTCGGATATAATGGACTAACCGAGCGGACGATCTTATAGCATTACCTAATTTGGACAGGATTTTTCAAGCGGTTTATTTTTTGAGGAGGAGGTAGCCTTAGAGGTGCAGCAGCAAAATTTACTATTGATAGAAAAAAGAACCAAAAAAGTTTTATGTTTTTATGATGCTCTTGATCGAAAAGGGTATACCATTCTCAAAGTTGACAATGGCAATGATGGTTTGATCGGTTTGAACGATTTTGAGCCGGATGTGATTATCATCAATGCTGCTTCTATGCGTACCAATGGTATGAGAATCGCCTCTTGGTATCATAATCGCTTACCGAACACTCCTATTTTCCTGATTGTTGCCGAAGATGCAGCGATAACTGAAGCTGAGGGTGTTGATATGATTCTGCAGCTTCCTTTTACCGTCCAAAAATTAGTCAATCGTTTAAAAGCATTCAAGAGAGCTGCTAATCAAGGGATTTTAACGAAAGAAAATTTGCAGTTAAATCCAAAAACCCGCATGGTTGTTTATGGGGAAAAAAGCACAGTCCTTACCCCCCGGCTGAGCATGTTGCTCAAAGCTTTTCTGGAAAACCCAGGCAAAGAACTGAAACGGGAAAAGCTGTTTGCGAAAGTTTGGGAAACAGATTATACAGTTGATACACGCACCTTGGATGTCCACATCAGTTGGTTGCGAAAAATCCTTGAAGACGATCCAAACAAGCCAAAACTCATCAAAACCATTCGCGGTGTTGGTTATATTTTAGACTTATAGCCAAGCTGAAGGAGCAGGTGCAAAATCTCTCGTAGGGATAGTGCCCGCACTATCCTGGAAAAGGCGGGCCTTTTCCTTACGAGATTCTCATAATGCAGAGATCGGTGAGCGGCGAACAGGAAATAGGTAACGGGAAACAGGAAACAGATAAAAAACCTTCCTGCATGTGATGCCACCTATAAAACAACAAATTAATCCTGTCTAATTGAAACTATATTACCCAAACCGTTTACCTCAAGTATCCACTCGCTGCCTGGGAAGGCTTGTTGGTAGAGGTTGTAGTCCGAGGTCGTGTAACGGTAATCATCATCGTCAGACCGGAAGTTGATAATATAACGTTCTGTAGAAGCTCCGGCTCTTTGGCTGGTGCTCAAATTGGCGTTGGGCCAGGAGGCGCTTGTGCCGCTGCCGTCGGCGACCAGAGTGTCAACCACTACCCATTCCATCGTGTCGTAAGAGCAATAATAGTCCGAAACCTCGTAGTGACAATCTTGAACCACTTCTCCGACGCCCGTGCCGGTGTCGATTGTATATGGCTCGCCACAGACTTCAACAGAGTTTGCCTGGGGGGTGTGGGAATCATAACGATAGCGCAATTGGCAGTCATAGGCTGTGGCGGCTCGGGGAATTTCATCTCTCCAATCGTCAACCGTGACCATTTGATAGGCTTCAATTGCAAGTGTTCTGCGCCATGACGAACTGACGACCTGAGCATTAATCTCAGCAGTTTGAGCAGTTCTATTAAAAAATAATATACCGGAGACGCAACATACCACAAGCAGCAAAATGATGGCAATCAGCGCACCTTTAGAGAGCGGTTTTGATTCGGCTATTTGTTTTGGTGTGTCGTCTGCTTCAATGGAGCTGCCGGCTGGGCGGCTGGTAGCGCCGAGG
This sequence comes from uncultured Anaerolineaceae bacterium, assembly GCA_964453395.1. Classification (GTDB taxonomy): domain Bacteria; phylum Chloroflexota; class Anaerolineae; order Anaerolineales; family Anaerolineaceae; genus Mesolinea. The sequence goes on along the minus strand of CAYVOY010000054.1, from coordinate 2,301 downwards.
GATAAATCGCCTCCACAGTTGACGCAGATTTTTGCATCAGCGGTATTTCGAGTTCCACAAAATGGGCAATGTTTATCCGGTCCGGACTTTGCCATGCGGATGAGGGCTTCGTCTTTGATGAAGTTGAAGGTTTCGGGGTCAACCCGCTCAAACTTGACATTGGCAGGTTGGGGGGCACCGCAAGAAGTGCAGCTTTTAATAGGGCCCGGGTTGCGTGTTCCGCAGCTGTCGCAGGTCCAAATTAATTCAATGTAACCGAGCACTTTTCTTGCCATTTCAGCTCCTCCAAATGAATGTGATTAAACTAATTTAAGTATAACAGGAAACAGAAAATAATCAGTCGCCAATTGTCGCCTTAACCGCTTGCAAGCTTAAGATTGTCAACAAAGGAATGCTGCCTAAGATCAAGGGGATGTAGATGTAAAAAGACAGGATTGAAATTGCCAGCATAGTAAGGGAGATTACCAGGGTATAAAGTGGATTTTTCAAGATGACGATAAAGCCATTTTTCCAAGCCAATTTAAGGGAGGCTTGCTCTTGCAAGAAGAAACAAGCCAGGCTGTAAAACTGCCAAACCATCCAAAAAATTAGCATAATTATGGTTACAATGACGAGAATCGGGGGGACAGGACCTTCGGAATTATAATAAAACCAGAGATTTGTCAGCAAAACCAGAGCGACTATTAGGTTAACAAGACCCCAAAGCAAACTTTTGAGAAAATATTGTTTGAAGCCTTTCCACCAACCACCGATTCCGGTACGCGTGTTGTGGACTAAATCGAGCGTTTCTTGGTAGACTCCGAAGAGTGCCGGTGGTAAAAGTACGATGGTTAAACTCGCCAAAATCATTGCCAGGGAAACCAAAACCTGGTTTGCCCAGTCTTTCCACCAAAGTTTGGCAGAATCTACGATGACATCGAAAGCTTGTGCTGCATGCATAGTTCACCTCTCCACAAATTATAATGGCTTAACTTAAAAGGAGATAGCTATGCTTAAAATTGAAAATTCTCTGATTGTTGTAATCGATGTTCAAGGAAGATTGGCGGAAGTGGTCGCCGAGGCAGAACGTGCCAACTTAAATGTCAGCCGCTTGGTTCAGGCTGGTTTAGAACTCGATTTGCCCATCTTGCTGACCGCTCAGGTGCCTGAAAAAATCGGACATACGACAGAAGCCATTCGCAAACTTTTACCAGACCACAAAGAATATCCACGAACCACTTTCAGCATTTGGCAGGACGAAGAATTGCGGAATGTCATCAAGAAAAGCGGAAAGGAGCAAATCATACTCTGTGGTTTCGAAAGTCATGTTTGCCTCTATCAAAGTGCGCTTGATTTGTTCGAAGAAGATTATGAAGTTTGGCTGGTTGCCGATGCAGTTTCTTCGCGTTCCTTATTCAACAAAGAAATCGCCCTGACTGAGCTATCGGCTGAAGGTGTACATCTGACTTCTGTTGAATCGCTGCTTTTTAGCCTAATCAGAGATGCGAAACATCCTGCATTCAAAACTATTTCTAAATTGATTCGATAGGAAAGTCTGATTATATAAAAATCTGATAATAGAATGCTACTATTCTCGATAACAAGTAAATGGAGAATTTATGACAAGCGAAACTATTATCGAAAGAAAAAAGAAAAAATCCCAATGGTGGATTTATGTATTGGTTGGCTTGCTGGTTGTTGGTGCTGTAGTTCTGTATAACAATTATAAAGCTGAGAAAGACCGGCAAGCAACAATTTCAGGCTTACGCACCAGCCCTCTTGCGCGTGAAACACTCCAAACGTCTATTAGCGCTACCGGAAATGTAAGACCGCGCCAGTCGCTAAGTTTGGCTTGGCAAAGCGGTGGAACGGTTGGCAAAGTTGAGGTAGCGGTTGGCGACAAAGTTGAAAAAGGCGATATTTTGCTCAGCCTAAACGAGAATAAATTGCCTGCAGATCTGATTCAAGCATCTTTAAATAAAATTAATGCCAGTCAAGCACTTGAAAATCTGGATGCGAACACCGCCTTACAGCGGGCGAACCTGAACTCCCAGATCCAAACCGCCCGTAACGCAAAAATAGATCTTGAATCCCAGTTTCTCAATCTCGATTCCCGTAAATGTGAAGATTGGCGGCTCGACAATTTGCGCAACGATTACGAAAAAGCGCTCGAAACTTACCAAAACTGGCCTGATGAGAACCCTTGGCGTCGCGTTCAGGCTGCCAAGACTGCTTTAGATTATTGTGATCCGGATGTAATTTCGCAGCAACTTGATAATCTTCAATCCCAAATCGACGTCCAAAATCAGACGATTGAAAACA
>CAYVOY010000053.1:0-8747 GCA_964453395.1 uncultured Anaerolineaceae bacterium | reverse complement strand
CTCGGCAGGCTTGGCTGTTCTTCAGGATGGACAAATTGAAGTCAGACGGGTTGCAGGTAAAGTGGAAGCCCTCGAAAATTTGATTAAGGAAAAGCCGGTTTATGGCACAACCGGCATTGGCCATACACGTTGGGCCACGCATGGCGCACCAAGTGAACTGAACGCGCATCCTCATTTGAGTGCATCCGGGAATATCGTTTTGGTTCACAATGGTATTGTAGAAAATTATCTTTCTTTGAAAGAGGAGCTCGTTGCAGAGGGGATTCTATTTAAATCGGAAACAGACACCGAAACAATAGTTAATTTGATTGAGATTTTTTATGGTCAAACGGAAGACCTTACCGCCGCTGTTCAAAAAACGATGGCGATGTTGAAGGGCTCGCATGGTATGGTCGTGATGTCAACGAATGAGCCGGATAAACTTGTCGCAGCTCGCCTGGGAAATGCCGGGGGTGTGGCAATTGGAATTGGCGAAGACGAAATGTTTATCGGCAGTGATATTCCGGCGATTGTTGCCCATACGCGCAAGATGGTATTTTTGGAATCCGGTCAGCTTGCCGTGGTCAAACGAGACAGTTTCAAGATTTCGGATTTGGAGGGTCAGCCAGTAAATGCTGAAATTCAGGATGTTCCCTGGGATCCGATTTCTGCCGAAAAAGGAAAATATCGACACTTTATGCAAAAAGAAATCCACGAACAAGTCAGAGCCTTATCTGACACGTTAAGCGGAAGAATTGATTATGAGAATCAGCGAATAATGTTGCCGACTTTGAATTTAGAAGAGACAAAGGCGAAGGAAATCAAGAAAATCATCATTACCGCTTGCGGAACTGCAGCCTATGCGGGCATGGTCGGAAAAAGTCTGATTGAAGCCATCGCCAGAATTCCGGTTGAGGTGGTTGTTGCTTCAGAATTTCGCTATGCGGACCCGATAATCGAACCGGGAACGGTCGTTTTGGCGATTTCTCAATCCGGCGAAACTGCCGATACGCTTGCTGCGATGGAAGAAGCACGCAGTAAAGGCGCAGTATTGTGGTCAATCGTGAACGCAATCGGTTCGCAGGCAATGCGCAGTGCCCACGGTTGCATCTCGATGCAGACGGGCCCTGAAATTGGGGTGGCGTCGACAAAAGCTTTTACCGCTCCGATTTTGGACCTGTATATGATGGCGGTATATCTGGCAGATTTAAGAGGCAGTCTATCTGCAGAAAAGCGAATCGAGTTAGTGAAAGACTTATTGGTCATTCCTTCTTTGGTTGAAAAAGCTCTGGAACAGGAAGATGAAGTAAAAGAAATTGCCAATAAATACAAGGATATGAAAAGCACTTTATATTTGGGGCGTGGTTTGAACATGCCGATTGCATACGAAGGTGCTTTGAAATTGAAAGAGATATCTTATATTCATGCTGAAGGCTATCCGGCTGGGGAAATGAAACACGGTCCGATTGCATTGGTTGATGAAGATTTGCCGGTTGTGGCAATTGCGACGCAAGACCGTTGGTATGACAAGATGATAAGCCAAATTGAACAGGTTAAAGCGCGCAGCGGGAAGGTTTTGGCAGTTGCGACTGAGGGCGATGAGCTTATCACAGGACTTGCGGACGATGTGTTTTGGGTTCCGGAAACTCCCTGGCTATTGAGTCCGGTTGTGAATGTGATTCCTCTCCAATTGTTTGCCTATCATATTGCTACATTGCACGGATTGGATGTCGATCAGCCAAGGAATTTGGCAAAGAGTGTTACTGTTGAGTAAGAGGGTTCTTTGAAAGCTTGAAAAAGCTTTGTTTAGACTTTAGAATGAAGAAAAAACAAGAGGTGATTTCTTGATAACAAACGAAGATGTACTCAAAGCCCTGAGCACGGTTATGGATCCAGATTTGGGCCGTGATTTAGTCAGCCTGAAAATGATTAAAGATATCAAAATTGAGAATGACACGGTCAGTTTTTCAATTGTACTGACAACGCCAAGTTGCCCCCTCAAAGGGAAAATTGAAAATGATGCCAGACGAGCGATCTATTCGATGACTGAAGCCAAGGAAGTGATTATTGAGATGACTTCCAAAGTTCAAACACCCAAGACACTTGACCTTGCAGGAAACTGCTTTAAGCATGTGATTGCGATTGGTTCCGGTAAGGGTGGGGTTGGCAAGAGCACTGTTTCGCTCAACGTTGCCCTGAGCCTTGCTAATGACGGTGCCAGGGTTGGTTTGCTGGATGCTGATATTTATGGTCCGAATATTCCGCGAATGCTTGGTTTGGATAGCCTGCCCGAACCTTTTGGTAAAAAAATGTTGCCGGCTGAGATTTATGGTTTAAGGGTCGCTTCGATTGGTTTTATGGTTCAACCTGGGCAACCGCTGATTTGGCGCGGACCAATGCTCCATTCGGCAATTCAACAATTTCTCACGGACTTTGATTGGGGCGATTTGGACTACTTAGTGGTAGATTTGCCGCCAGGAACCGGTGATGTGCAGCTTTCGTTGGCACAATCAATGCCAATTAGTGGAGCGGTGATTGTTAGCACACCTCAGGAAATGGCGATTGATGATGCACATCGTGCGGTGAATATGTTTGCCAAGCTGGATATACCTATATTTGGAATCGTTGAAAACATGGCTTATTTGGATATGCCTGATGGAAGCCGACAATATATCTTTGGAAATGGCGGCGGTGAACGTTTAGCAGAAACAGTCGGGACCGAATTTTTGGGCAGTATACCGATTGATGCGAAAGTTGGTTTTGGAAATGACAACGGTTTGCCGGTAGTCAAACAAGAGCCCTTAAGTGCAGTTGGCGAAGATTTGGTAAAGATTGCGCGCAACATCGCGGCGGAAGCCAGTAAAGCAGCGTACAAAAAGAGCCAGGCGGAGTGATATAATTTTTGATTATGCTTACTCAAAAACTCATTCGAGTTCAATTTAAACCTGTCGGTAAATCGTACAATTTTGGCTTACCGGATGATATAGAGGTTCAAACCGGTGATTATGTCATCGTGAATACTGCCCGAGGCAAACAAATTGGCGTTGTTTCGGCTACGGATGCCAAGCCGGTTGCGGACCAAGAAATTCAATTTGTTGAACGAAAAGCGACCTCGCGCGATCTGATTCTACGCGACATGATTAAGGAAAAAGAAAGCGAAGCCCTAAAGAAAGCACAGGAATTTCTAAAAAAACCTGATTCCGATTATGAAGGCGTCAAAGCTTTGGGTGCAGAATTTTCCTTCGATTCATCACGGCTTACCTTATATCTGAGCTATGATGACGTACCTAATTTTAATATGCGAAATTTTATTCGCGAAGCCGCACCAATGTATTCTGACTGCCGCCTTGAAATTCGTCAGGTAGGTCCGCGCGATATCGCCAAAGAAATCAGTGGCTTGGGAGCCTGTGGAATTGAAAAGCGCTGTTGTTCACGTTTTTTGACGGATTTTAATTCGATTTCAATCAAAATGGCAAAATCACAAAACGTCTCACTGACCCCATCTGAAATAACCGGTATTTGTGGACGCTTGCGCTGTTGTCTGGCTTATGAGCACGATAATTACGAAGAGTTGCGCAAAAACCTGCCGAAAGTTAAGAAGATGATTCAAACACCTTTGGGCGAGGGTAAAGTTACCCAGGTTTTGCCTTTGACGGATTCGGTAATGGTTTATATTCCTGAGGTTGGAGTGCGTGAGATTAAACGTTCTGAATTGGAATCAGGCGTGATGGAAGAAAAAGCTCCGATTCCTATTAAGACCGAAGAACCTCTGAGCACGAATGAAGATGTTGAAATTGTTCGGATTGATCAAAACCCTCGACCGGGCAAAGCGAAGCAAGGTTCACAGAATCGCCAAAACCGAGATAAAAACCGGGGTCCGAAGGACAAATCGAAGTACAATGCGAATCCAGTGCAAAATGAGAATAAAGATGATTCGCACGAAGACAGCAAGACAACAGGGCAAATCCCAAGACGAAATGATAAGAACCGTCCCAATAACCGCAAGAATAAACGCAATTTTGGGAACAAGAAAGAAAATTAATATGGAAACTCAGGCAATTAAGCCTATAAAATTTAACAAATGGCAGAAGCCGATGAATATTTTGGTGGTTCTGGCTCATCCTGATGACCCTGAATTTTTCATGGGCGGAACCATTGCGATGTGGGCTGCTCAGGGGCACAAAATTAGCTACCTTTTGCTTACGAAAGGCGAAAGAGGTGTTAGCGAAACTTTTCCGGATTCGGAAGCGCTGAAGGAAGTTCGCAAGCGCGAACAGAATAATGCTGCAAAAGTTTTAGGCGTGGAATCAGTTGATTTCTTGAATCACCAAGATGGCTTTCTTGAAGCGAGCGTTGAAAATCGAGCAGAGTTAGTGGCAGAATTGCGCAAACGTCAACCGGATGTTGTCGTCAGCAGCGACCCGCAAACCTTTTTTCATTACTTTTATGTCAATCATCCTGATCATAGGGCTGCAGGCTTGCTCACGATTGAATCTGTTTTTCCGGCTGCCGGGAATGCAGCTTTTTATCCGGAGCAACTTGAAGCCGGTTTGAAAGTGACTAAGATTCGTGAGGTTTGGATGAGCCTGACGGTTGACCCTAATATCATTCTTGATGTTTCCGATTATTGGGATTTGCGGATAAAAGCTTTAAAGGAACATGTTTCTCAAATTGGCGACCCCTCTGTTTTCGAGCAAAAATGGAACGAGAGGCGAATTATGAGCACTGAGAGCGATGAGCTCTATTATGAGCATTTCCGGCGGGTGATTTTAATCTAAGTTTGGTTTGAATCAAGAACGTTGACTGATAGCTTTATGGATGCAGATAAGCAAACGAAGACTCCAATGGCAGACGAAGAAGAAAAAATTCCCCTTACTGCACATTTGGAAGAGCTTAGACATACTCTGATTATGTCTTTGGCTGGCTTAATTGTCGGTGTGATTGCGGCAATTTTTCTGGTAAAGCCGGCTTTGACTCTCCTGACAGCGCCAATTGGAGGTATGCAAAACTTGCATGTGATCGAAGTTACCGAAAGCATGTCAGTTTATATGCGACTTGCCTTGATGATTGGCTTGATTATCGCATTGCCTTGGGTGGTCTATCAACTTTTCAAATTCATTAGCAAGGGTCTGAAACCAAAAGAGCGAAAATCGATCTATTGGGCAATTCCATTTGCTGTTTTGCTCTTTTTGACTGGTGTAGCTTTTGCGTATTATGTCATGTTGCCGGCTTCTCTTAGTTTTTTTCAAGAGTTGCTGGATGTTACAACGAGTCTTCGTTTGAATTCTTATATTAGCTATTTAACGAACCTCTTATTTTGGATCGGAGTCAGTTTTGAACTGCCTCTGGTGTTTTTTGTCTTAGCGAAAGCGGGAATTGTAAATCACAAAATGCTGATTAAAGGTTGGCGGTTTGCACTTATTGCCATTGCTGTCTTGGCAGCAGTAATCACCCCAACCGGTGATCCGATTAACATGTTGATTTTCATGCTTCCACTTTCTGTATTATATTTATTAAGCATATTGCTTTCCGCAGTGGCACAGAAGCCAGCAAAGGCGGAAGAACAGGAGAAAAATGGGTAGTTTACACTGGCCAGAAATACTATTGATACTTGTCGTGGTCCTTTTGGTGTTTGGCGTTGGCCGAATCACGAAAATTGGCGGGGAACTTGGTTCCGGGATTAAGGCATTCAAAGACGGATTAAAAGGAAATTCCGAAAATGAAGCGCCTGCAGAGCCAAACAATACCGACGAAAATCAAGATCAAAAATAGGCATTAACAATGAACTTTTTAAATTTGGGATGGATGGAAATCCTCCTGATTTTAGTTCTGGCATTTGTAGTCTTGGGCCCCGACAAAGTCGTCAAAACAGGACAAGATTTGGGCAAATGGATTCGAAAAATCAGCAGGAATGAAACGCTTCGTGAGGTTGTTCGGACAACCAACGAGATAAAGCGTTTTCCGCAAATGATTCTCGATGAGAGTATGCTCTATTTGCCTCCGCATGTTGAAATAGAGCGATTGAATGAAGAAGCCTCTGAAGAGAATGCTCAGACAGAGGCTTCGAAAGAGAGTTCAGTGGATGGGCCGGAAAATGAAATTCCGCCCCACTCAACCCCTTGATTTTCTCAAAACAGCCATCATGGCTTCAAAGGCATTGTAAAGATCGTCCGCCGGTTTGCTTAAGTTTGCCGGGAATACACTTTCAAAGATTGCCAAGAGCTGGCTTTTGCTAAAACTGTGTGCGAGATCGAAGAGCTTATAGGGGTTAATGAAGAGCTCATCGAGACGGTTTTTGAAAGCTTGCTTGGTGATTGTCGGCAGGCGAAAAGCTTTAAGTAAGTTTTCAATTCTGTCGATTGGGGACGTTTCAAAGCGTTCAATCTGCACGCCCTCAAGCTGAAGCTCAATCTTGGAATCGTTGGGACAGGGAATCGCTGACAAGCTTAATTTCTTTAACTTTTCATCATAAGATGCTTCGATTTCAAGTGGTTTACCATTGATAGATACGGAAAGGGTTGAAGGTTGAGAAATATTGTTAATCTCAAACTGCCAATGCCTGTTGTCAGGAAGATAATTTTGATAATCTCCCCGGCTGGCTTCTTTGACGATTTTCAAAGTATGCCCATTGAAAGATTGATGGAGCAAGGTTTGTGCTAATTGCCCTTCCAGATAAGCTTGGCCCTCTCCGGCATCCTCATATAAGTCAAATTCTCCCTGCTCACCAAGGAAAACTTTTACCAGAAAATTTTGCGGAAGGTCCACGCCATTGCTGACTGGATCAGCATTGAGCGGAATTATCGCTCCGTCAGGAATAAAAGCAGGGATATCGGCTCTGTCACAATAAAGCGTTTGCCATGCATTCCCTTGATAAGATTCATTGGTGAAGAAATTCGTCCAATTTCCATCCGGGAACCAGATTAAATGACGAGTCAGGTTTGTGTCTTTGTCGGCAGGTTTTGTGATTGGAGCAAGCAGCATGCTTTGACCGAAGCTGTATTCATTAGGGCAGGCATAGGCAGAGCTTTCGTCGGGGTAGTTGTAGTACATCGGTATAATTAGCGGTTCACCTGTGCGGGCGTTGCGTTCGTTGGCTGTATAAATGTATGGAATCAATTTGTGACGCAGTTGCATAGCAAAGCGCGTAAGCTGAAAAATATCGAGACCAAATGCCCAGGGCAGGCGGTTGATGTATTCATTGTTGGTTGAATGGAGGCGGAAAATCGGGCTAAAAACGCCAAATTGCACCCAGCGTAGATAGAGTTCGCCGTCCTCGATGCCTTCGGTATGTCCGCCGATATCATGGCTCCACCAACCATAAGCGACGTTGGAAGCCGTGGCGGTCATTTCGGGTTGGAAATTCAGCGTAGACCAGGCAACGACGGTATCGCCTGAAAAGCCGATTGGATAGCGCTGTCCACCTAAACCGGGCCAACGTGAGAAGATAAAGGGGCGTTTATCCTCGGTTTTAGCCTGGTCGTAGTTATGAAGATGGTTAAGCCAAAAGAGCGGGTCTAAGCCCTCAATTTTCGATTTGCTGCCTTGTTGCCAATCGAGCCACCAAAAATCAATGCCTTGTTTTTCCAGTGGAGCATGAAGAACCTCAAAATAGGCGTTGGCAAATTTGGGATCGGCAATTTCGAAGGGGATGGATTGCCCGGAAGTTGGATCGATATCCATGCGTTTAGCAATCTCGGCATATTGATCTTCATGATTGTGGACACCCTCAGCTGGGTGGAGATTTAGTGCGGTCTTGAGCTTGCGCTGGTGGATTTCTTCAATGAAAGCTTCCGGATTTGGGAAAAGATCGCGGTTCCAGGAATAACCGGTCCAGCCTGAAGAATCATTATTGGTCAGGGTTATGTGCCAATCCATATCGACGATACAAACCGAGAGGGGAACTCCTTTGGCTTTGAATTCATCCATCAAATTTAATAGATCACGGTCGCTATATGCCCAATAACGGCTCCACCAATTGCCTAAAGCCCAGCGTGGAAGCAAATTTGGCTTGCCGGATATGAGCTGATGGTCTTGGATTGCGTCTAAATAATCTTGCGCATAGCCGTAGAAATATAAGTCCTTGCTTATAGTAGGATTATTTCTTGGTGTTGGCCATAAATTTTCATCCAAAACCGGAGTTTGGCTGTCATCGACCAAGGACCAGCCGGAAAGAGAAACAAGACCTTCTTCAAGTGGAACTGCGCCTTCGGTGCTATCGAGTGTGCGGCAGGTTCCGCCCAAATTCAAGCTGTTTCTATCCCCATAATGCCATTCTTGTCCGGTCTTTTTGATTTCAATCCAAAGGTCACGCCAATGAAAACGGTTGTTTTCGAAAAAATGGAGAATGAGATCGTCGGTTTCGATCGTCAACCAATTATTTTCTCTTTTGACAGTGAAAGCAGGGACAACTTGATTTCGATACCAATAGCTAAGGCTAGGGCGGTCTTCAAAATTTCCCTCAAGGTCAAATTCCATTCGTATCAAACGACTGGTCAGAACGGTGAAACGGACTTTGTCGGAAATTACAATTGCTTCTGTTTGTGCAAGCGGCTTTGGGTTAGGTTTGAATTTGCTCATGGCAACTCCTCTAATGATTGTGACTGAATTTTACCGAAATTTCTTTGAATATTTTTACAAGTATGAAAGAAGTTACCATATTTGCGATAACAAGGGGTAAAATCTAAGAAAAAAACGAGGGACCCGTTATGGAATTAGAAAGTCAAAACCCCACTAAACAACCCAAAAAGTTGAAAAATTTGTTTGCGCTT
>CAYVOY010000052.1:6019-8760 GCA_964453395.1 uncultured Anaerolineaceae bacterium | reverse complement strand
CAACCTTATCAATCCCATATTGATCAAAGGCTAATCCTTTTGAAATCGGCAAACCATTGGGGTCTTCTTCCTGGTTTATTTGGACATTCAAACGCGCCTTTTTCATTTCGAGCAGCGCGAGCTGGACTTCCATCTCTTTTGCCATTTGCAATGCGGCAGCTTGGCGTGTTTCGCTAAGTTGTAGGGCTAAATCTGCCAGGGTGTCTTTAATCTTAGCGATACTATGGCTCACTTCTTCAATTTCGCCTTCTACACCCTCAATTTGCTCAAGTTCAGCCTGTCCGTCTTTATAAAAAGACAAAACGGCTTCAACTGACCCGCCATGTTTCTTTTTCAGGGAGTTAATCAGGTCAATGCGCAATTCGATTTGATCTAGCCGCGCAGGATTGAATTCGATTCTTTCGTTATATTGACGCAACTCATAGGCGATATCGGTCAAATTGCTTAAAGCAGCTTCTGCCTGATCAGCCAATTGCTGCATCTGGCTGTCAATTCTTGCCAGCGAAGCTAAATCGTGAGAAACAGTCCCAAGCAAATCCGTAATCGAGTCACTGTCCGGCGCACTCTCATCTAAAATCTCTAAAGCATTTTGGGCATGACGGCTTAAGCTTTCGGCGTTTGACAAGCGATTTCGTTCTTGCAAAAGCGCTGTTTCCTCATCCGGTTTTAACTTGGCTGCTTCAATTTGCTCAATCTGATAACGCAAATAATCTTCCCGATCATCTGCGTTGGCTTGCAATTGAATTAATTTTTTGAGTTGATTTTCTAATTGTGACCATTGCTGATAGAGATGCTGATATTCATGCAATAAACTAAGGTTCCCGGCAAAACGATCCAGCAAATCCCGATGGCTCTTCACCTTAAGCAAAGAAAGATGCTCGGATTGCCCATGGACATCAACCAAGGCCGCCCCAATTTCGGATTGGATAGCCAGGTTCACGCTTCGCCCGTTCACACGGGCAATTGAACGCCCTTCTGCCCGAATTTCTCTGGAGAGTGTAAGGAAATTGCCCTCTTCCAACAAAGATTCCGTTTCAAGCAGTGGTTTGATGGTTCGAAGCGTGTTTTCGTCTAATTCAAACAAGGCTTCGATATAAGCGAGCTTACTTCCGGCTCGGACAGAACCGCTGTCTACTCTGGCTCCCAAAACCGCACTCAGCGAATCCAATATGATCGATTTACCCGCACCCGTTTCCCCTGTCAAAACAACTAAACCGTCGTCGAACTTTAGGTTGAGTTCGGTAATAATTGCAAAGTTTTGGATGCGCAGTTCTCGAAGCATAAGACCTCAGAGGCGGATTCCTTTGGTTTGAGCGTAAGCGCTGCTCGCCACAATAGCGGCATAGACAATGCGCCAGATTAAGGGAAGGAAATTGATTGCCGCACTTAAAGCATCTCCGGATAAAGCAAAAATTGCAATAATCTCCGGAATCATCGTTGGCAGTGCCCCAACAAGCGCACCGGCAAGAATTGCCCAATTGAGCGCTTTGCTTCGCCTCTTATTAACCGCCAATCTTACAGCCTGATAAATCAAGGTGCCTAAACCGGTTGCAATAAAAATCGTAAAGAATCCAATTCGTGGCACTAACCAGCTGCCGGCAAAAGATATCAATGCTGAAATCACAAAACCAATCACAGGGTCAAATGGTTTGGTCGTATCAAATGTCTTTTGTTGAGCAGCAACGCATTCTTTACAACGATAGCCGGTAGGGTTAAGGATGGCAGTTTCAGCCGTTATGGGTTTACCGCAACGATTGCAACGTAATGTTGGTGTTTCATCTTGTTCTATTTGAATGTTTTCTTGTTCAGTCATATTTCTCTATTTCTACTATCGGATTTCGCCGCATCACAAGCGCCAAATCACGATAAAAGTAGTTCGCTGCACCAAAACGAATCATATGGAGGGAATGCTTATTGGCTTTAATCATTAGATGGTCACCTTCTTCCATCTGAACCGGGGCTAAGCCGTCAATGCTAATCACGACTTCATTCCGTTTGTAAGAGGGGTAAAGATTGACTTGTGCGCCTTCTGCCAAGATAACCGCCCGGTCAAAACTGAGGTGCGGTGCAATCGGCAAAATCATCATATTACGCAATTCTGGGGGTAGAATTGGCCCGTTTGCCGCCAGGGCATAACCGGTTGAGCCGGTTGAGGTGGAAACAATCACGCCATCAGCGATGTAAGAGGTCAAATAGCCCTCGTTGAGGTCAACCCGAACTTCAATGGGTAAAACTTCTTTTCCACGGGCGATTACTGCTTCGTTGATGACATCCCAACCTGTTTTATATACCCCTTGATGATAAAGGTCAGCGCGAAGCATAAATCGGTTTTCAATCCGATATTCAGCCCTCAGCAAACCTTCAAGCCTTTCAAGCAAATCGACTTCTTTAACCTCAACCAAAAAGCCAAGCCTTCCGGTTTGAATACCCAGGAGAGGAATGCCCAGAGGGGCGCAAAAATGCCCTGCCCGCAAAAGGCTGCCGTCTCCTCCGAGAACAATCAGGAGGTCAATTCCGGTCAAATCGGGTGATGCGCCGGGTTCTTCAAAGTTGTAATTGAAGATATTAACTTCAGAACCGGAGCCACGCAAAAAGGCACGGATTCGTTCAGCCAAAAGATAAGCCCGAGGCACGGCAACATTGGGCATCAGCATGATGTTTTTTGGGGTAAAAGGTGAAATTGTCATCTTGAGCATATTATAGTCGGAATTGCGATTCTCTTGCTAATTAAACTAACTGTA
>CAYVOY010000052.1:0-5919 GCA_964453395.1 uncultured Anaerolineaceae bacterium | reverse complement strand
TCTTGAGCATATTATAGTCGGAATTGCGATTCTCTTGCTAATTAAACTAACTGTACCGTTTATTTTACATTTTCTTTTCCTATTTTCATTTTTCTGTTTCCCGTTTCCTTTTTCCTGTTACCTGCTCTGAGTTTCCTTTTTCCTTTTACCCGCTCCCCATTTTGCTTGTTTGCAAAAAGTGGACACCAAAAAGTGAAACGCAGGTTCTGAGTTGTTAATTCATCCATTATCATACAGTGAGATCCGCAACTGTTATCTCGTTCAACTCTTTATCTGTAACTTTTGATAGCGATGCCAGTCTGTTGGCTTGATTTGCAATGGCAGTTTCAAACAGGTTTCTCATTTCGCGACCGTTTGCAAAATTCTCTGGTTTATTCATGCAAAGGCTATTAAGGTATTGTTCTAAGTACTGTACACCATCAATACTTAATTCCATGCCATACTCATTGCAAAAAGCCTTAAAAATGGAAAACAACTCCTGTTGAGAGTAATCTTCAAAAGTAATGTTTTTATTAAACCTTGATTTCAAACCTGGATTAGACTCCAGAAAGCTTTCCATCGGCCCGGGGTAACCAGCTACAATCACCACAAAGTTTTCACGATTATCTTCCATGGCTTTTAGAATAGTATCTATTGCTTCCTGTCCAAAGTCCGTTCCACCTTTTGCCAATGTATAAGCTTCATCGATGAATAAGATGCCTCCCATTGCTTCATCGATTTTTTCCTTTGTTTTTATGGCTGTCTGTCCAACATATCCAGCAACCAATCCCCCGCGATCCACTTCCACCAATTGACCCTTTTCTAAGACTCCAAGCTGCTTATATATCCCAGAAAGAAGCCGGGCAACTGTTGTTTTTCCAGTTCCAGGATTACCTAAAAAAACCAAATGCTTTGAAACATTTGCGGTTTTAAATCCTCTGTCATCCCTTATCTTTTTAATTCTAAGCATATTAATCAGGGAGTTGACCTCTTTTTTTACCCCGGCAAGCCCAATTAATTGATCAAGTTTATCAAGCAATTCCTGTAGGGTCTCTTCGGTTTCAGAAGACGCGTCTTGAATAGACGCTACCGCTTCTCTGTCATCTTTTAAATTGCGTTCCCTGGGCTTGGGAACCTCTGCTTGGTCAAAAGACATCTCTTGTACGTCGTTTACCATTGGTTCTTCGTGGCCAGAAACATATTGGTTCATTTTCTTAATGAATGCTGTAAACCTCTGTGGGTCGATGTCTTTTTTATCAAACTTGCTCAGTAAATATGATTTACCTAATTCCGACAAAAATGAAATAAAGACTCCTGTCGTCTTGATAGTTTGACCTTTAAAAACGCTGTTATCAATTTGACAGAATAGCACAAGCGTTTCCGGCACCTCTTGCCTTAAGTTGCGTAACGTATTCACTGGGCATTGTTCATTCAGATACACTTCACAAAAAAGGGCAATACGTTCATCTGAGCCAGCAATTGAAATGGTATTAATGAACTCAAAAATATCCTCCAAAACCATCGTCCATATGCTTTTTTGCCTGTTGTTGGGCATTATCGATTGCATGTGATTGCATGTCAGATATAGCCTATCCAAAGAGTTCTTAACATCAATATTCATTGCGGTTCCCAAAACTACAATAATGCAACCTGTTCTAACGCATTTTTTTGTATTTCGACCGCTGATGGATCATCAATTCCTTCAAAAGCTTCTCTAAATGCGGCCTCTATTGTTTCTTTGACCTCTCGGTCGCTGTATTCGCGGAAAGCCTGGAGAACCTTTAAGTCACCAATTGAACTAATAAGTTCTTGGTTATCTTCAACTTCCTGCCTTAACTCCATAACTTGGTCAATGAGTGAAATATAATATACATCAACGTCTATTGTATTAAGCTTTGCTTCAAATGTTCCGTAATCTTGCAGCTTCTCAACAAACCATTCCGATGAAAGCGTATCAAAAACTCCCATCCACTTGTCATGAGCAGAATGCCACGCCCCTGCGCCCCCAAGAACCTTATAATTATTGAAATAGTACAATTCATCAAAATATCGCAAAGAGACCGTTAGCATTGAAAGCAAGGAAAAGATTGATGTAATGAGCGTCTTGCAATCAGAAGAAATGCCCTTCTGCAAAACGCTGATTAACAGAGATAAAACATTATAGACTCTGTCCACCAGTCCCCTCATTTTTTCTTCTGAATACGGTTGCTGCCTTCTTCTGCTATCAAGCATGTCCTGATAATCAGACAAAACCTTTTTGAACTCATAACCAGTTTGAACATCGTGACCTTTTTTGACAACACTCCCCAGCTGATTAATTTGCTGGTTTATCTCCGCGCTCATACTGTCGAGCTTGGCATACATAATTGCGAATCCTGCGGAGGTTGCGCAAAGATTTAATCCATTAAGAACCAAATCCAATTGTTGCAGCTGAGCAACGTTTCTCACAAGCGACAAATTCTTTTCTGAGAGCTTGGTGTTTTTGTTTAGCGAGTGAATTGCTTTTTCGACAAGCTCTTTCTCTTTGCTTTGAGGGACATCACTCAGCACGGCTTTTTGAAATGTTTGATACTTACTGCGCATCCCGCGAGTGACAATTTCTAACACATTATCCTTGTTCAGAAATGGTTTTAATTGCTCTAAGCTTTCTAAGACCATAGGTTCACTCATGATAGTATTCTCCTTCAACTTTATCGGCCAGTAATTTGTAGAGCACAATCAACGCTATTATAAAAGTGCCTGTATCCGAGCTGTTGGGATTCTTAATGTCAAATTTCATTATTTTATTAAATACCGGAAAGTCCGTTCCCGGTTCATTTTTCATGGAATTAATGATCCCTTCCGGATTTAAGCAAGTAATTGAATAATTCAGATTATCAATTTCTTTATACTCGTTCTTAATTATTTCTGCATAGAGGCAAAACATATATCTCGAAAAATCCATTAGTTGCCTTGGGAAAAGTGGCTTTTGCTTCTTTATCAATACTGCTTTATCGTAATACTTTCTTGCACGAGGTGTTTCAATCTGTGTTGAGCCTTTCTTTGCAGGCTGAGCTGCATTAGCAACCCTCCGTCCAACAATAGCATCTAAATTGATCATATAAGACTCAATGTGCTTTTCAAAGTTTTTCCCCGTTTTTAGTTCTAATCTCTCAAAGTAGTCACAAACCTTTTCGGCGAGAACACTCTTGGAGATTTCATTCTCCTGAATAATCGAAAACGATAAGAACTCTCCAACTATTGCTTTACTCAAAGCGTCAAAGGAGTTCTCATCCAATTTCATTATGGTTGATTTCACCAGTTCTTGACAATCCATCCATGCACTCTCTTTCCCTGTATACAATAACAATGAATTAATTGTACCGTGTTTCGGGTGCGTGTACATGTCTCCGGGAAATGAAATCATCAATTGCCAATGTCAAGTTCGCAAGAGATAACCGCATAGCGGCTCAAGAGAGGGCAACCCTCTTGGATGGAGAAGTGCGCACTTAGCTTCGCACGGGATTTTCCGTTCTCTTCACCTTTTTCCTGCTCCCCGCTCCCCGTTTCCCGCTACCCGGAAAGCGACTTTATTCACGCTGTAGCCTCAATTGAAAAAAGCCTGTACAATTAGGGACTAATATGGCTTTGAAAACACAAAAGATTAAAGAAAATTCCTTTTGGCAGCGGTTTGGTCAACAGCGCTGGCTTTTGCCTTTAATATCGATTGCACTTTTTATCGGGCTTTGGCAAGCCCTCTATCTGCTGTTAAAATTGCCGCCTTTCATTTTGCCCTCACCTGCTATGGTTTGGTCTAAATTTATCGAAGTGCTCAAAAACGGCATGTGGTGGCATAACACTTCTTATACACTGCTTGAGCTTTCCCTCGGTTTGTTCTTTGGAACGGCAACGGCCGCTATTCTCGGTTACATTCTCTCCAAAACCCCCACAATGGAGAAAATTCTTTCCCCAATTTTGGTTGCCAGTCAATCGGTTCCGGTTGTCGCAATTGCACCGCTGATTATCATTTGGTTTGGACCCGGACTCTTTTCCAAGGTCTTGCTTTGTTCCCTAACCGTCTTTTTCCCGGTTTTGGTGAATGTTTTGGTGGGAATGCGCCAGGTTTCGCAAGACTTGCGCGAATTAATGAATAGTTTCAAAGCCAGCAAAGGTCAAATTTTGCGTTATCTGGAAATCCCGGCATCTCTGCCCGTACTTTTAGGCGGTTTAAGAGTTGGCGCAACCCTTTCCGTAATTGGTGCCATCGTTGGCGAGCTTGTTGGCTCAGACCGTGGTTTGGGATATCTGATAAATTTAGGACGCGGCCAATATGACACAGCCTTGGTTTTTGTGGCTGTCTTTAGTCTGATCTTTTTAGCAGCCGCACTTTACAGCATTGTCTTATTTCTTGAACGCCGCGCCCTGAAATGGCAAACCTGGCAAAACATTTAATTGGAGTGATTATGAAAAAAACCCTTCTCATCCTGTCCGTTTTAGTTTTATTACTTCCGCTGTTATCTGCCTGTAAGTCTGAAGAACCAACTGATTTGGAAAAAATCACGATGAACCTGACTTACGTCCCAAATGTTCAGTTTTCACTTTTTTATCTCGGTATTGAAAAAGGTTTTTTTGCCGATGAAGGCTTGGAGCTCAATTTGGTTTACGGAAACGAAGCCGATATGGTCGCTCTGGTTGGCTCAAACCATCAGCAATTCATGATTGCCTCAGGTGAACAAGTTTTGCTCAGCCGGGAACAAGGGCTTCCGGTTGTTTCAATTGCTGACTGGTATAAGGACTATCCGGTTGGTGTGATCAGCCTGAAAGAGGCTGGCATCGAGCAAGCCACTGATTTGCGCGGTAAGGACATCGGTTTGCCCGGATTATATGGCGCTAATTACATCGGCATGGAAGCACTGGCAGCTCAGACCGGTTTGAAAAATGATGACTACAAGCTGGTTTCAATCGGTTTCACTCAAGTTGAAAGTTTGGTCGGTGGAGCGGTGGATGCCGTGGTGGGTTATCTCTCAAACGAGCCGGTTCAATTGCGCGCCCAGGGTTATGACATTAACGTCCTGGCAGTCCGTGATTCTATTGAGCTGGTTGGAAACCAATTGGTGACTAACGAAAACACCATCAAAAACAACCCCGAATTGGTTCAAAGGGTAGTCAGGGCATTCCGAAAATCCTTGGAATATAGCGCCGAACATCCTGATGAAGCCTGGGAAAACAGCAAAAAATTTATCGACAATCTGACTGATGAAGTCGCCCCTGTTCAAAAAGAAGTTTTGCGTGAATCGATTGCACTTTGGCAGGTCATTCCCGAAAGCAAAGAGGAGCAGGACCTTCGCTGGAATAACATGATGTCGCTTTTGCTTGAGATAGGAATGATGAAAAATAAAATCAACATTGAGGATGTTTACACCAATGAATTCCTCCCCTGAAATAGCCCTTGATGTCCGAAACCTTAAAGTCAGCTTTGAGGAAAAAGACGGCATTCTGGAGGTCTTGGAAGACATTAATTTCAGCTTGCGCAAGAACGAATTTGTCTGTCTGATTGGACCCTCAGGCAGTGGAAAGAGCACGCTCTTGCGAAGTTTATCCGGGCTTATTCCGCATCAAGCCGGAACGATAACCTATCCCGATCTGCATGGACGGCAAGCGCGCACTGGCTTGGTCTTTCAAAAGCCAAATCTGATGCCATGGCGAAATCTGGCGGATAACATCGCCCTTCCCCTCGAACTTGCCAATCGTCCAAAGGCAGAAATTGATTCAAAAGTTGGTGAAATGATAGAACTAACCGGCTTGCATGGCTTTGAGAAGTCCTACCCCCACGAGCTTTCCGGTGGAATGGCACAAAGAGTTTCGATCGCCCGTTCATTGGTGCAAGACCCGGACATTCTCTTCCTCGACGAGCCCTTTGGCTCATTGGACGAACTCACCCGGCAACGCATGAGCGAAGAA
>CAYVOY010000051.1:0-8898 GCA_964453395.1 uncultured Anaerolineaceae bacterium | reverse complement strand
CTCCGCAAGGACATGATTCCCAACGAGCGTCTGCGTATTCACGATCGCATTCGAGCTTATCTTGTCAGCGTTGAAGACAGTCAAAAAGGTTTATACATTGAACTTTCACGCGGTCATCGTAATTTCTTGCGTCGCTTATTAGAAAACGAAGTTCCTGAAATTTATCATGGCATCGTTGAAATTCGCTCTATTGCACGCGAACCCGGTCAACGCGCCAAGGTTTCTGTTTCGGCTACCCAGCAGGGAATTGACCCGGTTGGTGCTTGTGTCGGGCAACGTGGTGTCCGTATCCAGGCAATTGTTCGCGAGTTGCATGATGAAAAAATCGATGTGATCGAATGGAGCCCTGATGCTGCGGTTTATATTAGCAAGGCAATCAGCCCCGCTCGGGTTTTGGGCGTTTATTTGAACCCCTCGGTTAACGAGCACAAGACAGCCACAGTGGTCGTCCCGGAAGATCAGTTAAGCCTGGCGATTGGCCGTGAAGGTCAAAACGCGCGTTTGGCTGCGAAACTTACCGGATGGCGGATTGATATCATGAGTGTTACCGAGGCCGCTTCAAAGGCTTTGATTAAACTTCGTGAAGATGAAAGCCTGGCAGCTTTGGCTGAGCAAGAAAAAGATAATATGGCACGCGTTGAAGAACTCCTCCAGGCGAAATCTGAAGGTCGCGTGATGAGCATTGATGATAGTGCGCTGATTAGTCGCTTTGTTGATCGTGTTGAACGACGCGGTGAAGCAGACCGCAAAGAAGAGGCAGATGCCCAATTGGCTGAGATTAAAGCCATCAAGGATACAATCGATCCTCGTGCTTACGAGATGTCAATTTATGACGTTCCCGGTATCAAAGAGCATATCAAGGTTATTTTGCAAGCAAGTGGTTTGGAAACCTTTGGCGACCTCATCTTCGTGACCAAAACCGATCCGGATGCTATTTTGGGCTACAGTGGAATTAGCACAAAAGTCTTTGATGAAATTATCGAAGTTGCCAATTCCTTCAAATTCCCGGCTCTCGAAGTCGAAGAAGTGGTTGAACCTGTTAAGGAAGAAAACGTCACTGAAACTGAGACTCCTGAAGTCATTGAAGAGCCGGTCGTTGAAGTTGAACCTGTAAGCGAAGCTGAAGACGAGGATGAAGCAGAACCGGTTGAAGAGAAGAGCTTTGAAGAACTTCTCAAGATGGAAAGTGATCGTCGCAGCAGCCTAAATGTTGAAGAAGACGATGACATGAGAAAGCTAATTGAACCCAAGAAGAAAAAAGGTAAAAAACGTGGTCCTATAAATTTCGAATATGATCCTGATAACGATACGGACATTATTCACAGGCACCGCAGAGATGAAGATGATTGGGATAATTGGTCATAAACAAGTCTAATCTTGTTAAGATTAAGTGTGAAATGTTATTAGCTTTTATTAGAAAGCATTAAGGTGGCAGCAAAAAATAAAATTAAACCCAAACACATCCCTCAGCGAACCTGCGTTGGCTGCCGGGAAGTCCTTCCTAAACGAAATCTGATTCGTTTGGTAAGGACTGACGAAGGCGTTAGGGTCGATCTGAGCGGCAAATTACCCGGTCGTGGTGCTTATTTACACGACCAGCAGAGCTGTTGGATTCGAGGGATGAAGGGAACATTGGCAAAGGCTTTACGGACAACGATTTCCGAGCAAGACTTAGCCGCATTACAAGCCTATACGGAGACTCTGACCAAGAGTAACTCTGATGAGGATCAAATGACGGCTTAATAGTCAGCCGACAACTTGCTCAAGAGACCGCATGCCATAAATGAGGGAATGCCGGATTAGCAAATGGAGGTACGAATGGGCAAAAAAATAAATACAAATATCCAATTACCATATAGCATAGTTGTGCGTGAATTGGCTGAGAAGCTGGGAACCAGTGCAGTTCAGGTTATCAAAATCCTGATGTCTAACGGCGTCATGGCGAGTATCAATCAAACGATTGATTTTGATACCGCTGCCGTTGTGGCAACAGAACTTGGTTTTGAACCTCAAATGGAACAAGAGGAAGAAGTTGCCGAGGATGTCGGTGAGATGCCGCTCTGGCGCAGAGTGATTTTAAAGGAAGATGAAGCGAATTTAACGGCCCGCCCTCCGGTTATCACTATTCTCGGTCATGTCGACCATGGTAAGACCACCCTTTTGGATGCAATCCGCAACACGAACGTCGCCAGTGGCGAAGCGGGTGGGATTACTCAGCATATCGGTGCTTATCAAATTAATCATAATGGGAAGCCACTGACCTTCCTTGATACACCGGGGCATGCTGCTTTTTCATCCATGCGTGCCCGAGGCGCTCAGGGAGCGGATATTGTCGTTCTGGTTGTTGCCGCCGAAGATGGCGTCCAACCGCAAACACGCGAAGCGACAAACCACGCCAAAGCAGCCCAGGTTCCGATTATCGTCGCATTAAACAAAATCGATAAAGCCGATGCTAATGCTGACCGCGTCAAGCGTCAGTTGGCTGAAATCGGTTTACAGCCGGATGAATGGGACGGCGACACTTTTGTTGTGCCGGTTTCCGCAAAAAATCGGATTGGTTTGGATGATTTGCTCGAGACAATTTTGTTGGTTGCCGACAATCTGACCATCAAAGCCAACCCCAAAGGGAAGTGTATCGGGACCGTGGTTGAAGCCCGCCTCGATAAATCCCGCGGATCTCTGGCTACTTTGCTGGTGCAAAACGGCAGTTTGAAAGTCGGCGATGTGGTTGTCGCCGGTGAAGCCAATGGCAAAATTAAGGCGATGTTTGATCAACGCGGAAAGCGCATAACCAAAGCTGGGCCCTCAACACCGGTCCAAATTATGGGCTTGAGTGCCGTCCCCGAAGCCGGTGATTTGTTCCAGGTTGTGGCGAACGAAAAAGAAGGCCGGACGATTGTTGCTCAACGCAAAGCCGAACGTGAAGCGAAGAAAAACGTCAAACGTGCTACTTTGGAAGAATTATTCAGCCGCTATAAGGCCGGCGAGATGAAGGAATTGCGTTTGATTTTGAAAGCCGATGTTCAAGGTTCCCTGGAGCCAATTACGAACGAATTGCAAAAATTGAGCGATCAGCACAAGGATATCAATGTCAAGGTATTGCATGCCGAAGCCGGGAACATCACCGAAAGTGATGTCATGCTGGCAGCCGCCTCGAATGCAATCGTAATGGGTTTTGACGTCAATATCGATCAGGGTGCCCGCCGTTTGGCTGATGCCGAAGGTGTTTCAATCCGCACCTACAGCATTATTTACCGTCTGACTGAAGACATCGAGAAAGCCCTTACCGGTATGCTCGAACCTGAAATGGTTGAACGTGTGATTGGCAAGGCGGCCATATTGCAGACTTTCAAGGTTTCAAAAGGCGGAACCGCAGCCGGTTGCCGGATTCTCAGCGGTGAATTCAGGCGCAATGCCCATGTTAAAATTAGCCGTGCCGGTGAAGAAATTGCTAAAGTAGAGATTGCCGCGATTCGACGTGAGAAAGATGAAGTTCGTGATGTTCGCGAAGGGATGGAATGTGGAATCACCTTCAAAAACTTCGAGGGTTTTGAAGCTGGCGATTTGTTGGAATGTTACGTGATAGAAAAATTTGGCGGATAAACGCCGATTGAGGAGGAAAAATGCCTTCTGTATTAAGAATGAAAAGAATTAATGACAGGATCAAAGAGATTTTGTCGATGGTATTGCTGGCAAAGGTCGACGACCCACGCTTGTCAGGCGTTATGGTTACCGATGTCAAAGTGGACCGTGAACTGGACTATGCCAATATTTACGTTTCTGCCCTCGAAGGGCAAGAACGCGCAGATGAAATTTTGGATGCTTTAAAAAAGGCGCGCGGCTTCCTGCGCTACGAAGTTTCGCAAGAAATCGACCTGAGGGTTATGCCAAAATTGCGCTTCCTTTGGGATCCAACGCCGGAGCGAGCTGATCGAATTGATAACTTGCTGATGGAATGGCAAAAGGAAGACCATCCAATCTTCGATGATGAAAACGCGGAAAATGAAGATAGCGACGGAGAGGAAGCTTAAAATGGAAGCAGCCAAAGCAAAGGACACTATCATTAAAAACCAAATTAAGAATGCCCAAAAAATCGTTGTCATGTCCCATATTCGGCCTGACGGTGATGCGATTGGGAGTGCGCTTGCCTTTGCCAATGCTTTGAACGAAGCCGGGAAGCAAACCCAAGTCGTTTTGCAAGATGGTATCAAAGAAAGCTTCCTTTTTCTCCCCGGTGCAAGTGAGATTGTAAATAGAGTAAGTTTAGATTTTGATTATTTAATTGTGGTCGATTGCTCTGACCGCTATCGGGTTGGCAGCATTTTAGAAGGACTTCCCAAGCCAAATTTGGTAGTCGATCATCACAAAACCCATGATGATTTCGGCGATATTGACTATGTGGAAGCCGAATCCGAAGCTACAGCGCTTATGCTGGCAGAGAAACTGCCCGATTGGGGATTGGAAGTCAGCAAAGAAACAGCTGATTGTTTGATGGTTGGCTTGCTGACAGACACCCTCGGCTTCCGGACGAATAACGTAACACCGAAAGCCTTGCGCGTAGCCGCAGACTTGATGGAGAAGGGCGTTGACTTAGCCAGTGTCTATCATCAAAGTCTTGCCAGGAAAAGTTACCCCGAATTAAGATATTGGGGGCAGGGTTTAAGCAATTTAGAACTATTTAAAGGGGTCTTAACCTCAACTCTTACACTTAATGATAGAATTATTGCAAGTTATCCAGATAATGACGATGCTGATTTGATTAATACGCTTACAGTTGTACCGGAGGCATTAATTACCGTATTATTTGTTGAACAAGAACACGGCACAGTAAAAGTCAGTTGGAGATCGGTTAAAGGTCTGGATGTATCTCAAATTGCAAGCAATTTTGGCGGTGGCGGCCATGCTTCTGCAGCAGGCGCTGACATCACCGGAAAATTGGGAGAAGTTAAAATAATGGTGTTGAAAGCGACCCATAAATATTTAGAAGAAAAGGGGTATGAATAGAGGATATATGGATTATAGAGAACCTCAGGATAATTTAGCCAAAAGGGTCTCCGGCGTTTTAATCGTCGATAAACCGATTGGCATGACTTCGCACGATGTCGTGCAACGTGTTCGACGTGGCACCCGAATCAAACGGGCAGGGCACACCGGCACGCTTGACCCTCGGGCTTCCGGTGTTCTGGTCGTCCTTGTTGGTCCGGCTGTTCGTTTGAGCGAGTTTGTCTCCGCATCAGATAAACATTATCAAGCTGTGATTAAATTTGGTATGACTACCGATACTTACGACCTTGAAGGCGAAGTTACCAGCCGAAGACCGGTTGACATCAGTTTTGAAGAACTCGAAGAAGCCCTCAGCGGCTTTGTCGGAGAAGTAGAACAAACGCCTCCGGTCTATTCCGCTTTGAAAATTAACGGAAAACCCGCCTATGAATATGCCCGTGAAGGCAAAGAAATTGAAATGGAATCACGTACGGTTACCGTCCACAGTCTGGAATTGCTCGATTGGGATCCGCCTGAGGCAGTGATTGATATTCAATGTTCTTCCGGTACCTATGTCCGTTCGTTGGCATCCGACCTGGGTGAAAAACTCGGCAGTGGTGCAACCCTGACCGGTTTGCGCCGGACGAAAAGCGGTAAATTTGGCTTGCGTGACGCAGTCTCACTTCGTCGTCTGGAAGAAGCCTTTGAAAATGGCGACTGGTATAAATATCTTTTACCGGCAGCCGAAGCTTTGGGCGATTGGTACACAATTGTGCTCACACCTGATCAAATCGACGAAGTCAGCCATGGTCATCGGGTTCCGGGCGAAGCCAATTTGGAACACGGCCTGAAGGCGAGAGCGATTGGTGAGGATGGTGAGTTGGTGGCACTGGTGGAGTATGACAGTGAAACCAATGAATGGCAGCCTCGCAAGGTGTTCGCTAACTAAAACGAAAACGATGCCCCACTCATTCAAAAAGGTGGGGCTTTTACTATAGGAAGCCTGATGACGCTTATAATGAACGATTGGCCAGAAAGTCAACTTGCGCCGGCATGGGTTACCATCGGCAAGTTTGACAGTGTGCATTTGGGTCACCAGAAGTTGATTGAAGAGCTAATTGAGCATGCCAAGGCGGATAATGTTCAATCGATTGTACTCACCTTTTGGCCCCATCCAAAAGTGTATTTTGATCAAAAAACAGAAGATTTCATCCTCAATACCCGTGAAGAAAAAAGAGCCTTGCTAATAGCAACCGGTGTTGACAGGATTCTTTGTTTGCCATTCAACCAACAGTTGGCAGAGATGACCGCTGAAGAATTTTTAAGCAAGCTAAACAGCCTGGTCCCGCTCAAAGGTCTATTGGTTGGCGAAAGGTTTGCCTTGGGCAAAGACAAAGGAGGCACCGGCAAAGCGCTCCATGATATCTGTGACCGTTTGGGTTTCCCTTGCCTGCATATTCCACCGGTTTTGCTGGATGGTGAAGTCGTTTCTTCCCAAAGAATCAGAAGAGAGCTGGATGCGGGCAGGGTTGAGTCTGTGGCGCATTTGCTCGGCCGTCCCTATTCCCTTTCCGGCGAAGTTGCACCGGGGAACCAACGTGGTTCAAAGCTCGGTTTCCCAACCGCAAACCTCTATTTTGACGTCCAGAGAAAGTTGCCGCGCTTTGGTGTTTATGCCACCCGGGTTGAATTGGAAGGTAAAACCTATCAGGGCGTTACCAGTGTTGGTATTCGTCCGACCTTTCAAGACGGCAGTTTTCCCAGTGTCGAGACGCTTTTGCTCGATTTTAATGAGGATATTTACGGAAAATTGATGACGGTAAATTTCGTCAAATATTTGCGTGACGAAGTAAAATATGATCAGATACAAGATTTGATCGACCAAATTGAACAAGACAAAATCGATGCCAGGAGGGCACTTAGCAATGGATTTTAAGCGAAGAATTTACCGATTGAGTTCCCGGAACTTGAGCGCAGAAACAATTGCGGTTACTTTTGCAAAAACTTCTCGCTCCCCGGAACCTTTTGACCAAATCGCCGCGGAATTAAGCGAAGAAAGCAGCAGTGAGTTTAGCGAAAAATGGATTGTCGGCTATGGCCATAGCAGCGTCGCTGAACATGCCGTCTTGCATCTGGCATTGGAGAACGTCTCGCGTTTGGCGATTGAAACCATCGAAAACAACCGCCTTGCTTCCTATACTGAGAAGTCGACCCGTTATCAACAATGGGATGCCAGCGCTTTTGTCACCCCGCCGGAAATTCACCATAGTCCCTTTGCGCGGGATTATGAAGAAAAAATGAGCAGGCTCTTCAAAACCTATGAAGAAATTTTAGATGGGCTCTTGCCTTGGGGGCAGTCACAAACGCCACGCAAAGAGAATGAGAACGAAAAAGTCTGGCTCAATCGTGCGCGACTTAAGGCAGTGGATGTGGCGCGATTTGTTTTGCCCGCCGCATCGATGGCGAACGTTGGCTTGACGATTAACGCCCGCGCTTTGGAATATGCGATTAAGAAAATGCTTTCTTCCGAATTAATGGAAGTCCGTTTGATTGGCGGAGAACTGAAGCAAGTTGCCACGCAAGAACTGCCCACGCTGGTCAAATATGCCGAACCGATTGCCTATCTACCCGCTCTGACCGATTTTGCACGTAATTTGGCCGCAAAGGTTGAAAACCAATCGCATCAGGCCTTCCAGCTTACCTCGATTGACCCGGATGGCGAAGATAAGGTTTTAGCTGCCATGCTTTACCGCTTTGGCAATGCCGGTTTTGATGAATGCTTGCACTATGTCAAAGGACTATCTCTCGAGGAAAAGTCAGATATGGTTGACAAACTTTTCGAAAACGTCGGTAAGTTCGACATTCCTCTGCGCGAATTGGAATATGCCAACGTCAGTTTTGATTTGATTATGGATCAGGGCGCTTGGTTTGAATTCAAACGCCATCGCATGATGAGCCAAACCGTTCAAAGCTTTGGGATTGAGCATGGTTATGCAATTCCCCTGGCAATTAGTGAAGCCGGCTTGGTTGAAAAATATTGTGAGAGTATGGACGAAATGGCGAAGCTCTATCAAAAAATCGCAGCCTGGAATCCGCAAGTGGCGGCTTACGTTTTGCCGAATGCTTTCAATCGCCGGGTTTATTGCCAGGCGAATTTGCGTTCGCTTTTCCATTTTATCAAACTGAGAACCGCTCCCAATGCTCATTTTTCAATTCGCCACCTCGCTTATGGCATGCTGGAATTGATAAAGCCGCATTACCCGCTCTTTGCGGAGAAAATTATGGCGAAAGATGGCCTCAGCAGCCAAAACCTGGAAGAAGAATTTTTTAGCAATCTTGCTCATATGACGGAATAATCTTCTTGATTGTCAAAAAAGGTATAATCAAGAGGTTGCTGGTGCGCCAGCGGAAAGGAATTTTAAACAATGAAAAAAAGAATGATGATTTTATTAAGTTTGTTGCTGGTCTTTTCGTTTGCCCTGACAGCCTGTGGCAATAAAGAGGAACCCAAAGAGGGCTCAACTGTGAACTTGCCGGCGATAGAATCCGGTAATACAGATCAAAGCTACCCGATCAACAATGCAGGCGATGCCTACCCCATCACCTATGAACCGGCATTTGCATACCCAACCGATCCAA
Organism: uncultured Anaerolineaceae bacterium; assembly: GCA_964453395.1. Classification (GTDB taxonomy): domain Bacteria; phylum Chloroflexota; class Anaerolineae; order Anaerolineales; family Anaerolineaceae; genus Mesolinea. The sequence continues at coordinate 276 of CAYVOY010000051.1, read as the reverse complement.
GCAGCCCGGATTATGACGCCCAAATGGACGACTTTTTGATCCAGGTTTTTGGTGAAGCAGCTGCTAACCTCAAAGCCCAGGCAAGCGGTATGGACGCCCAGCAAATTCGAGAATTGCTGAACGGTTCGGATTATATCAATATTCCACTTACAGAAGGCGAGAGGACGGCCATCGTTGAATGGCTTGCCAAATAGCCGGTTTGATTTCGAAGAATAAACCCTCCTCATGAGGGTTTTTTGGTTTTTAATCATTCAACCGTAGTCACGAAATTCCAGT
>CAYVOY010000050.1:0-9529 GCA_964453395.1 uncultured Anaerolineaceae bacterium | reverse complement strand
AAAGCGGTCGGGAATAAGTCAGATCACGTTCAAGACATTCCTCAATAGAGTTTTTAGGTTCCTCGAACCAATAAGATAAGTTAAATTGTTTAGCCATTTCTGTATCGCCGGGGAAGTGCAAACGCAGGTCCCCGCCATAAGAAACAATGGGAGAAATTTCATTGAATAAACTACCCAAACCCTCATCCTTCAAGCGTTGAAAGGATTCGATTTGGGTTTCGATGAGATTAGGTAACTTGAGCCCAACGGGAATTCTTGCGTAATTTTTGGGTGTCATCAGTTCTGGCATTCATATCTCCTAACGTGATAAAAGCGTGGGGCAAGCCTGCAGCCCACGCATTCAATACATTTTTAAGTGCAATATATCAGTATAAGACAATTCAAGTATGGTGTCAATAGTGTGTAGAGCTTCTTTTGACACTTAGCCACCTACATTCCCTGGATTTACCAGATTGCCTAAGTATACTCCAAATCGACGTATTGCCTGTAGTAAAAACTAACATTAAAGGGGTCTAATTCTTCAGGGAATCGGCCATCCCCCTTCATTTTATAACACTTTCTCCAAAAGGTGGTTGGGTTTTCTGAATGGAGAAGCCTTGCGGACTTTTTCCTGCTTCTGATAAGATTTTTCGCTAACTCTTCGCTGGGGAACAACCCTGCTGCAAAAATTCGCCTTGAGGAATTATTGAGTTGCCATTAGAATCAAATCATTACACAAATTGGGCTTCATCAAAGGAGGATTTTCTTGAAATCACGTCTTTCCCGCATACTTCTTTCCATTCTTATACTTTCTCTTGCTTTGCATGCTTTCACACTTCCTGCTCAAGCTCAATCAGAACCAACGGAAAGCCTGACTCGATTCGAGGAAATCTCACCGGAATTGGCAGAACGCTACAAAAGACCTTCCGAAAATGCTGAACGCCCGGACGCCATTCTACCAAGCCCCGAAACTATTGGAAAAACTCAGGCACAGGTAGCCAGTTTTGATTGTGCAAGCGTTGAGGATGTCTCACAAATTGAATGCGAAGCCTTAGTAGATCTTTATGGCTCAACCAATGGAGCTGGTTGGTGGGATAACAGCAATTGGTTAGAAAGCACATCGGTTTCGACCTGGCATGGTGTTGCGGTTAATGGAGGGGTAGTTTCTATTGATCTCTATGACAACGCCTTGATTGGCAGCATCCCCTCAACCATAGGCAATTTGACTGGTTTATGGGGTTTATATTTAGATAGCAACCAATTGACTGGGAGCATTCCATCGACCATAGGCAAGTTGTCTAATATGGAAAATTTGCTTTTGCAAGACAACGAATTGACTGGCAACATTCCAGCAGAATTAGGCAATTTGTCTGACTTGGAGAATTTGAGACTAAACCAAAACCAATTGACTGGGAGCATACCCACAGAAATGGGCAATTTGACTAATTTGTGGCAATTGGATCTAAGAAACAACTTGTTAACTGGCAGCATTCCTTCGAGCTTAGGCAATTTGTCTAATTTGAAGAGTTTATACCTGCAAGACAATCAATTGACGGGGAGCATTCCAGCAGAATTAGGCAATATGTCTGATTTGGAGAATTTGAGACTAAACCAAAACCAATTGACTGGGAGTATCCCTGCAGAATTGGGTGATTTATCAAATTTGGATTATTTATTCCTCAACAACAACCAGTTAACTGGAAGCATTCCGGCAGAATTAAGCAACTTATCTAATCTGAATCACTTGTTCCTCAACAACAACCAATTGACTGGGAGTATCCCGGCAGAATTAGGCAATATGTCTGATTTAGGATGGTTAGACCTTAATTACAACCAGTTGACTGGAAGTATTCCAGCAGAAATGGGGAATATGTCAAATCTGGGGATTTTGAGCCTAAGATTCAACCAACTGGCTGGGAGTATTCCAGCAGAATTAGGCAGTTTATCTAAATTGTGGGAATTGCACCTAAGCAGCAACCTGTTGACTGGCAGCATTCCTACAGAATTAGGCCAATTACCCCAACTGCGTTACCTATCTTTAAATGACAACTTATTTGAAGGTGACATTCCAGTCAGCTTTCTGGACCTGGAGAATCTTAACAATTATGGTTTAGACCTTGGTTATAATCAGCTTAATGTCCCTCAAGAAGAGCCTGTAGCAAGCTTTCTTGAAGACAAAAGCCCGGATTGGTACCTGACCCAAGCAGTCAAAGTAACGATTCCTGGAGAAAGCGGTGGCATAATTCAATCCAGGGATGGTTGGACTAAGATTGAAATCCCAGCCGGGGCTTATTCTGGCGAGATGACCTTCCACTTCATTCCCCATTCTTCGTTAAAACATCCCTTAAGTGGTTTGATGGAAGCTTATAATTACTTTGATTTAATCGCTACCGTAAACGGAGAGCCGGTTAGCAACTTTAATCTACCCCTGAAAATCACGATAAACTACGCCCACTGGGTAATTTGGCCATTTTCAGAAGACAGTTTAAGCCTCTATCATTGGAATAGCGATCAATCAGCCTGGATCAATGCAATAACAGCTTGTCCGGGTGGCGAATACATCCGCAATCCAGAAGAGGGCTGGCTAAGTTTGCCTATTTGTGGGCTTGGCGAATTTGCCATGCTGGGTAAACCTCAAAGACTCTATTTACCCTTGGTATTGCGCTAGATTTAAATCATAAGTCGGGCTCTGCTATTTTTCTTTCAGTCAAAAAGCCGAGCCTGATTTCTTTATCTTCATTCCTCTGGATATCCTCTTTTTTCAAGGGGTGACATTATCGCTGGAGAATAACACATTCCTCATTTTCCCCTTGACCAAAGCGAGGTTTTGCGATAAGGTTAATCATCATTATTTGAGGCGATAGATGAAACTCATCAAAACGAATAGACCTCACACAAGTGAATTGCGAGCGACAAAGTCTTTCCGCTCGTTTTATTGTGTTAACCCAATCTACCTAAAATTAAAAGGAGAGTTTTAATGTCAAGTAATACCAATGCTTTTGAAATGGCACAAGCCCAGTTCGACAAAGTCGCTGACCAGCTGGAATTAAGCCAATCCGTTCGTGAATTTTTACGCTACCCCATGCGCGAGTTCCACTTCCGCATCCCTGTTCGCATGGATGACGGCACTGTCCGCGTTTTCCAAGCTTATCGCGTTCAACACAACGATGTCCGTGGCCCAAACAAAGGTGGCTTACGCTTTGCTGCTGGCGAAACTGCCGACACCGTCCGCGCTCTTTCTATGTGGATGACCTGGAAATGCGCTGTTGCTGATATCCCCCTCGGTGGCGGTAAGGGCGGCGTTGATGTTGACCCTTCAACCCTCTCTGATGGCGAAAAAGAACGCCTCGTTCGCGGTTTTGTGAAGGGCATTTGGAAGGAAATCGGCCCCCGCAAAGACGTTCCCGCTCCCGATATGGGCACCAATGCTCAGATGATGGGCTGGATGATGGACGAATATTCCTCCATCGTTGGCGATTACACCCCCGGCGTTATCACCGGTAAACCTCTTGGTGGCGGCGGCTCTCAAGGCCGCACCGAAGCTACCGGTTTCGGCGTGATTTTCACCGTTCGCGAAGCAATCAAACACCTTGGTTTGGATTCCACCAAGATGACTGCCTCAATTCAAGGCTTTGGCAATGTTGCCCAATATGCTTCCATTGGTTTCATCAATTTCCTCGGTGGTAAAGTTGTCTGTGTTTCTTGCTGGGACCGCAATGACAAAAAATCTTACACCTTCTACAAAGAAGATGGCATCGATCCCAACTTCCTGAAAACCATCACCGACCAATATGGCACCATCGATAAAGAACAGGCCGCTGCTGCCGGTTATTCCATCGAAGATGGCGACGCCTGGATTAGCAAAGACGTTGACGTCCTCATCCCGGCTGCTCTCGAAGGCCAGATCAATGCTGAATCTGTCAAGAAAATTAGCAAACAGGTTAAGATTCTTGCCGAAGCCGCAAACGGTCCTACCACCCCCGAAGCCGACCAAACTTTGATTGACAACGGAATCTTCTTGATTCCTGATTTCCTCTGCAATGCCGGTGGCGTTACTGTTTCTTATTTTGAAGGCGTTCAGAACGATCAGAACTTCTACTGGGCTAAAGAAGAAGTCAACCAACGCCTCGATCAGAAGATGACCGAAGCTTTCGCCTCTGTTTTGAACATGTCTTTGGACAAAAAAGTCTATATGCGCGATGCTGCCTATATGGTCGCCATTGACAAAGTTGTCAAAGCTATGAAACTGAGAGGCTGGGTTTAGTCTTTAGACTAATCACACAACTATCAGACAAGCCGGTGCTCAACACACCGGCTTGTTTTGTTAAATCTTTAAAAACAGTATCAGGATGCTATGGGAAAGCGGAGGGTCAATCGCTTAGCGTTTTGCCTTTCGCCAGCCGTTTGCGACTGCTTCCTCTTCGGTGCAAAACCAGCGTTCGCCATATTCGGGTGAAATTACGGTTTGCTCGTAATTTTGCTGTCCGGGCATGTGATAGATTTTTTCTTTGGAATTGACCGAGATGTTCCCTTTTATATTACAGCCGGGTTTTTGCTCGGTGCAACCTTCGGGGCAAACAAAAACAGTTAGCTCTGGCAAGGCTGTCTCTGTTGGGGTGGGACTTTTTGGTTTTGTCGGTGCAAGCGTTTTAGTTGCTCTGGCTGTTGCGGTGAGTGTCGGGGCTTTCGTCGGGGTGGCGGTATGCACTGGAGGCTGACTTTCTACTGGTGTTTCTGTTGGTAGCAGGGTTTCAGTAAATTTAGGTTCGAAGCGTTCGATGCCACCACTCTTTGCCTTATTATCAACAGGATTGAGGACTTCGTTCTCATTAAAATCAACAGACCTGTCTTGATTAATACCAGAACTACACGAGCAAAAAACAAACATAGCCAAAAAGATGATAATCAATCTTGATCTCTTTCGGGGGTTTTGTTTCTTTGCCATTCCAAGCCTCACTTGTTTAATTAGAGATAATTCTCGGATATTAGTGGTTTTTACTGCATTAAGTATACTATGAATGAGGGAATTACAAAGAGATTCTTTTGCTTTAAGCCTTTGAAAGAGAAGTGCTTCATTGAGTAATCGTGGTAGAATCTCTTTTATTGCTTATTACTAAAGGTGCTTTGAAATTTGGAAATCATCAAGAAAAACAAGCTCGGAAAAATCTTGCTCCTAACAATTAGTCTTCTGGTTTTAATTGTGGGATTTTCTATAAAACCAGCAAATCGGATGAAGAATTTGATTCTTGACGAGGCGAGTTTTGCCAAGCTCAGCCAAACAAGAACGCCTTCAGATGAAGACATGTTTGAGCAAATTTTCTTTGATGATTTGCCTTTAATCATTGATTCGCAAGAAAACAGAGCCTATTTTACCTACTCATCTAATTCCGATCAGCCACTTCAATTCAATCCTCTGATTACATTTAAAAGTGATGAAAAACCACAAATTGCCTTTCTTGAAAAGGAGCTAAGCTGGGAATCGATTGCCAAGAACGAAATGACCCCCTTCATCGTGTATACGGCGAACGAATATCAACACTTCGCCTTGGTAATCACGACCCTTCCATTGGTGGAAATTAGATTAAATGACCCCCCCGAAAATCCTAACAGGCCAATTCGTGGCTATGATGTCTATGGGTCAATCACCGTTCTTGACAACCAAAACACAAAGTCCATCTTAAACAGGGTGTTCCAGAGCGATATCGTCTGTCATATGAGAGGGGCTTCTTCTCAAGACTATCCTCAGAATTCATATCGGCTTTCCTTAAAATATGATTCTTTGGGAGTTAATGAGCGGGCTAACCAAAAATCATTGTTAGGAATGGATTGGGACGATGACTGGATTCTTTATGCGCCCTATAACGACCCAGAAAAAGTCCGAAACACACTTTCAACAAATCTGTGGTGGGAATGGGGAGCAAAAAATAATGACCTCGGAATGGTTAATGGAACGCAAGGGAAATTTGTTGAACTGTTCATTGACGGCAGATATTGGGGGATTTACACCCTAATGAAACCGATTACTGCGAGCAATTTGCTTATGCATGCTGATGAGGACCTTGGCAAGTCAGAATATTATTATAGATCGATATCTTGGGGTGAAGTTTCACGTGAAATGTTTATGGACGAGCCAGATTTTATTCCTGAGCGCTCCACCCGATCAACCGTTGGTCCGTTTGAGCTTCGTTATCCCAAAGACCCTCAGCCGGGATACGAAAAATGGGCTCCTTTGGCTGAATTTATGCAAGTTCTTGAGGGAGATTATGAGAATTTTGCGAACAACATCTTTGACATGGTAGATGAACAAAATGCGACAGATCTTTGGCTTTTTGTAACCACTACGATGGGATTTGATAATGACGGTAAGAATCTTAACTTTATCGCAAAAAGAGATGGCGATAAGTACACTTTTTATTTTTCGCCCTGGGACCTTGATCAAACTTGGGGTATGATTTGGAATCCGGGCTACCCCTTGAATACTGCGATTACCCAAGGTCCAGATGACCCATTTATTTTTTCGATGATTTATAACAGATTCGTCCTTGAAGGAAAGTCAGAGGAGGCTATTTCTAAGCTTCAATCGAGATATTCAGAGGTTCGCAATAGCTTCCTTTCGGATTCTGCAATGAAAGAAACGCTTAACGGATATGAGGCTGATATCTTTGGTTCAGGTGCTTATCTGCGTAATGAAAAACGCTGGCCAGAGGCATATTTCGCGCCACGTATGGAGAATTTCAAAACATTTGTGCTGGAAAGACTTCATTTTATGGATTCTTACATTGGAAATCTGGCAGAAATGGAGCAGAATTGAGCGATAAATCCCAGCCGGTGAAGTTCAGATCGGAACTGAAATATTTTTTCCCTAATCACCTGCTTCCTTTGCTCGAGGCTCGTCTTCAGGCAGTCCTCAGGCCGGATGTCAATGCCGTTGATGGGCGAAAATATACAATCACCAGCCTCTATTTTGACGATTTGAAAGACAGTTGTTTGAATGCAAACTACATGGGTATTTCTGATCGCTTCAAGTATCGCATCAGATTTTATAACCACGACTTGAGCCACATCAATCTTGAGAAGAAAATTAAACATTCAAATTTAGCTTTCAAAAAAAAGGCAAAATTGAGTCCGGAAAGTTTTCGCTTAATCATGGAAAACGACAGCTCAAGTTTGCTGAGAGAATCAAAGGACGAATTAATTACAGAGTTTTGCGTGATGATGCAATCGCGAGGTTTTGCCCCGAAAGCCATCGTTGAATATGAACGGCTTGCCTTCGTTGAACCAGTTTCAAACACGCGGATTACTTTGGATACGAACATCGTCTCTTCAAACGATTTTAAGCAAATTGCAAGTAAACAAAAACTCGTTTTTCCGATTTTGGAGAACGGAATGCAAGTTCTGGAAGTAAAATTTGATGATTTCTTTCCGGAATATATTCGCAGAGCGGTTCAGATGGATGGTTTAAACCAAAGCACTATCTCGAAGTACTGTTTTGCGCGTCAAACACTGACAAAAAACTGGAGGTATTAGAATGGATTTAGGATTATTATGGAATTATATTAAAGACGGTTTCAACAACCCGCAGGTTCCACAGGGATTAATTTTTTCTGTTTTGTTAATGACACTGGTTTTGGGCATATTTGAATACTTTGTTTATCGCTATGTTTCGAAACGCAGCTTCTATTCAAAGCAATTCAATATTACTTTGGCTATTATCCCTTTATTTATTGCAACAATAATCATGACCTTGCAATCAAATTTGCTCATCACCTTGGGCACGATTGGCGCCTTGGCGATTATTCGTTTCCGAACCGCCATTAAAGACCCAATCGATATGGTCTATCTGCTTTGGTCAGTCTTTATTGGCATTACCTGCGGTTCGGGCTTGTTTGAAGTGGCAATCATTACTTCTTTGGTGGTAACCGTTTTGCTCTTTGTTTTGGATTTGCTTCCCTTGCGAAAGCCACCTTTTATCCTGGTGGTTAATGCCAGCGATCCCGAGGTTGAAAAAAGCATCGTCACAATCATTAAAGAAGGAACCCAGTATTACAAGGTGAAATCCAGAACCATGAGCGAGAATCGTTATGACCTTGTTTTAGAATTGAAAACCAAGGATGACGCCAATTTGGTCAATGCAATATCCAAGTTGGAAAGCGTAAATAACGTTTCGATGGTCGCCTTTGACGGAGAGAATTTCTCCTAAAATTCAGCCATAAATCCTATAGATAAAAAACCACCGAATAATCGGTGGTTTTTTCAAAATCCTTGCTTATTCATCCTGAGGTTTTTGATTTTCAGGAGCTTCAGGCTTTGAATTTGCCTTTTTCCCTTTTTGGGAGCTATAAACGAAATATCCCGTCACTGCAACTGCGGCAAATGCCAAAAGCCAGAGCCAGTTATAAGAAGCGTTGGCAGAAGCTTTCTGATCGCTTGCTTCTTCACTCGCGGTTGGGCTAAGGCTGAGGGCAAGGGTCAACGTTGGCGAGGGGCTGGGGGTGAACGTTGGGCTTGGCGTTGGCGTTTCCGTCGGGGGTGCCTGGGTTGGGGTTAAGGTAGGCGGAGGGGTAACGTCCAAAAAAAGCAATTGCCCGGGGTAGATAACGCTGGATGCAGTCAGATAATTCCAGCTCATCAGGTCGCTTAGCGAAATGCCGTACAAATTGGCAATCCATTCCAGGTTTTGCCCATCAGCAACCGAATGATAATACTTACCGTCTGCGCCGGGAGTGAGCCTTTGCAGTGGCGTAAGCGGCAAAGGTGTGGGTGTGGGCGTCTGATCAGGACCTTTAATTATGATCTTTTGCCCAATCGAAAGCGTCGAGTTTTCCTGCAAATAATTCAATTCGAGAATTGTCGCCAATGGGACGCTATAAGCCTCGGCGATAGTTGAAAGGTATTGATATGCCTGAACCTCGTGGACAATCTGTCCGTTTGCGTCAGGCCTGGCACGGACAACACTGCCGAGTTTTGTCGGAGTTGCCAAGCCACTTGAGTTTGGGCCCTTGATAATCAGTTTATCTCCGGGCCAAAGCACGTAGTTTTTAAGCAAATTATTCCAGGCGAGGATGTCGTTGATGGTTACACCATAAGCAACCGCAATTGCCCAAAGGCTTTGCCCGCTTTTAACTTCGTGGAGGTAATTCCCATCTTTGTCGGGTTCAACTTTTTCGACCGGCGTAACAATTCCCCATCCGCCAGTACCTCCGCCGGGAGATCCGCCGCCTCCGATAGGAGGGTTGGAATCGCAAGCGGCACCGGAAATGTAAGCAGCTTGCAAAATATAATAAGTGAAACCCCGCGAATCCGTTGCTGCACCGGCACCGACATGGCAATATTTTGAATCGGTTGCAGGGCGCATATGGTCATAATCTGCCCACATCAGCATAATTTGGTCAATCGTTCCACCAGCAGCGTAGGCAAAGTTTTCGGTGGCATAAACCTTGGCACCGGCTCCATAACCGGCAGCCGAAATTCTTCCGGCAACGTTGCCAATATGCCATGAAAGTTGCTGATCAGCCATAATCTGGGCTGTCGATTGCGCCACAGAATTGAT
>CAYVOY010000049.1:3469-9633 GCA_964453395.1 uncultured Anaerolineaceae bacterium | reverse complement strand
ATTATTATCTTATTCATTTCTCTCCTGTTTTTCTAAGCAAGGAGAAACTCAAATTGATGATCAGGATAAAGACAAATAAAACAACTCCGGTAGCAATCAATGCTCCGCGATGCAAGCCCTGCCCGGCATAGCCCATTTCAATCACAATATTGGCAGTTAGTGTGCGAATGCCTTTTAGGAGTCCGTCGGGCATTCGGGCTTGATTACCGGCTACCATAATGACCGCCATCGTCTCACCAATTGCTCTGCCAACTCCTAAGATGATTGCGGTTAAGACGCCCGATTTAGCTGCGGGGAGTAAGACATGGAAAACCGTCCGCTCGTGGCTGGCACCCAAAGCAACTGCTCCATCATAGGTTTCCTCCGGCACGGCACGAAGAGAACTCTCCGTGATTCCAATAATGGTTGGGAGAATCATCATCCCAAGCAAAATCGAAGCCGATAGGATGCTGTTGCCATTTCCGCCAAATAAGTTGCGGACAGCCGGGACAATCGTAACCATTCCGAAGAAGCCATAGATGACCGAGGGGATACCTGCCAGGAGATCAATTCCCGACTTAAGTGGTTGGTAGATTGGTTTTGGACAGATTTTTGCCATAAAGACTGCAGCTAATACTCCGATGGGCACACCAATGATGATTGCACCGGCGGTAACATAAAGGCTGCCAAGAATCATGGGCAGAATTCCAAAAGATGGTGGAGTATCAACCGGCGCCCACTCGCGCCCTAATAGGAAGTTCAGTGGACCAATTTCAGCGATAGCAGGAATACCATATGCAAACAAGAAAAGCGAAATCAGCGCTACCGCCAGAATGCTGGTGAGCGCTGATATCATAAAGACCGCTTGCAGGATGGTTTCCCTCAAGCGAGTCTTTTTCATTTAATATCGCCCCAAGAGGTAGTTTCTCCGGTAAAAATTGCTTTAATCTGTTCGCTGGTCGCAGCAGATAGCGTATTTTCATTGTTGACGATTACAGCAATGCCATCCAATGCAATTGCAGTAGCGTTGAGCTCAGCCAATTCGTTATCTTTGAGTTCGCGGCTCGCCATACCGATTTGAGCGACGCCCTCGATTGTAGAAGTCAAACCGGCGGTGGAATCGGTCATCTGGATTTCAATTGCAGCGTTAGGATTGATGACGAGATAAGCTTCTTTCAGTTTTTCCATAATTGGTGTGACGGAGCTTGAACCTGCGACGGTGATTTTGCCAGCCGGCTTGGTCGAAGTAAAAGCAGGGGCGTTTTCATCAATTGCAATATAACTTGCCGCAACCACATCCTGACCTTCTTTGGACATAATGAAATTGATGAAATCTGCGGTTAGTTCATCCAAATCGCCTTTGGTGGCGATGTTGAAAGGACGGGCAACGGGGTAGGTTCCGTTTTTCACATTTTCGGCACTGGCAATTACTCCGTCAATCTGAAGTGCTTTGACAGAATCATTGAGCGAGCCGAGGGAAATGTAGCCAATTGCGTTTGGATCGTTGGCGACATTGGTGAACATGACATCGGTTTTATTGGCGATAACGGCGTCTTTGGTGGTTTGATCTTTCTTAGAACCATCATCACCTTTTACTTCAATGCCAAAAAGTTCAATAAAAGCACCACGGGTACCACTGCCATCTTCACGAGATACAACACTGATGGTTTGGTTGTTGCTTGCATTGCCTGTTGCGCAGCCTGCGAATAAAGCCAAAGCAAGGATTGCGCTAAGAACAAGATATAAGGATTTTTTCATTTTTTCTCCATGTTTTTAATTTCAAGACAAGGATAAAACGCTGATGTAAAGTCCGGAGTCAGGGGTTTGTAAAGATTTCGTAAAAATGGAAATTGATTAGAACCCCGTCTTGTTGAGAGGTTTTTTAACTGCTCCCTGTTTACCCATTTATGCCAAAAGGCGATTTTCGATGAGGAAGATACTCATGTGTACGGCTGGGTTTTAACCCGGCCCTTTGTTCATCTTAGAATCTCATCTGGCGGAGGGGTTACACCGCTCGCTTCGCGTCGAGTGCTATAGAACCCCCTTTATGGAGTTTTGTCGAGAGCTGCTCCCCGTTTCCTGTTTAAAAAAGCGAAGCCCTCAACATGAGGGCTTCGGTAAATGCTTCCTAAAAGGATTAAATTTTACTTCGCGTAGCTTACGGATCGGGTTTCGCGAATGACGGTTACCTGGATTTGACCCGGGTATTGCATGGTTTGTTCGATTTCGTCGGCGATGTTTTTTGCCAGATTATGGGCTTCGTAATCGTCAACGTCTTCCGGTTTGACAATAATGCGCACTTCGCGCCCAGCCTGGATAGCGTAGCTTTGTTCAACGCCTGCGTGATTGTTGGCAATGGTTTCCAAAGCCTTCAAACGCTTGATGTATTGTTCCAAATCTTCACGGCGGGCACCGGGGCGGGCACCCGAGATGGCATCAGCAGCTTCAACTAAAATCGCTTCGATGCTTTCCTGGTCGGTTTCGTGGTGATGGGAGGCAATGGCATTAACGATTTTCGCATTCACACCATGTCGACGGGCAAATTCAGCGCCAAGCAAGGCATGCGTGCCTTCGGCGTTGTGGTCCATCGCTTTGCCGAGGTCATGCAAGAGGGCAGCAGTACGCGCTGTTTCGACGTCTGCACCCAGTTCGGCAGCCAAAATTGTGGCAATCTTGGAGGTTTCCACGGCATGAGCGAGCTGATTTTGGCCGTAAGAGGTGCGATATTTCAAACGGCCCAGTTTTTTAACGATTTCGGGATGCAAGCCGTGCACACCAGCTTCATAAACGGCATCCTTGCCGGCTTTGATGATATCTTCGTCCATTTCCTTGCGCTCTTCTTCAAGGATTTTCTCAATATAAGCGGGATGAATCCTGCCGTCATTGACCAAACGAATCAATGTGCGGCGAGCGATTTCACGGCGAACCGAGTCGAAGCAAGAAACGGTTACCGCTTCGGGGGTGTCATCCACAATCACATCCACACCGGTCACCTGTTCAAAAGCGCGAATATTGCGTCCGTTGCGGCCAACAATACGACCCTTCATTTCCTCGTTCGGGAGAGGGACAACCGAGGTGGTAACTTCGGCAACTTTGTCAGAAGCGACGCGCTGAATCGCATCGGCAATCATCTCACGGGCTTTTTCTTTTCCGGTTTCGCGGGCTTCGTTTTCTATCTGACGAACGATGCGCGCCATATCAGCATGAGCTTCTTTTTCTACTTCCTTAAGCAAGATGTCTCGAGCCTCATCAACCGTCAATTCAGCAACACGCTGCAACTCGGCTTCGCGTTCTGCATAAAGGGCGTCGATTTCATTTGCGCGTTTGTCGACGCGACTCTGGCGTTTGTTCAGGTTTTCGTCGCGTTTTTGCATTTGGTCCCAGCGACTATCCAGCTCTTCGCGCCGACGTCCAAGGCGTTCTTCTTCTTTGGTCAGTTCGTTGCGGCGGCTTTTAAGCTCGCTTTCTGCTTCGAGGATGATATTAAGGGCTTCGTCCTTTGCGGTCAAAATTTCCTGACTGGCTTTATCGCGAGCTTCAGCGATGATGTCGTTAGAAGTTTGCTTCAGTTTCTCATCACGCTTATTACGTGCGCTCGTAAAAATAAAGTAGCCAATCACCACACCAAGAATAAGGGCAACTCCAATCAGAATATAGGGGAGTGGTGAAGGTGGTGAGGCTCCGGGGGGTACAGTTTGTAAATAAATTTTCATTGTGTCAATAGCTCCAGTTTCTTTTAGTCCACACCTAAGCTTTCAGACTTTTCCTTCCAGAGAATCGGAAGGCAATCTTTGACAATGGCATAAGTGAAACCGCGGCGCTGTAATGCGCCAGCCAGTTTTCGGTTATATTCCATTTTGTCAAGGTTTTGATAACGAGAGGAAAGCTTTCGACCAACCTTCATTGCGAGCTCCAGGTCATCCAGATCGGATGCCCGAAGTGCTTCGTCAATCTCAGATTCGGCGACGCCCTTTTGACGCAGTTCGTATTTCATTACGCTTTGACTGCGAGGATGGTGCCTTTGGCGACTATCCAGCCAATTTTGGGCGAAATCGAGATCGTTAATCAGGTTTTCTTCTTTCAACCGAGCAACAACTCGCTCAATCTGAGGCTCTTCATAACCTTTGTTGGCAAGGTAGGTTTGCATCTCCTTCTCAGAACGGGCGCGATAACTCAAAAAGTGTAAAGCGCGGTTAAGAGCGGTTTCGAATTCATCTTTCTCTTGAAGACGAAAAATGTCTTCTTTGCCAATTTGCTTGCCAACAGTTAGCCATGCGGCTGCCATGCGGTCCAGCGAGAAAGCATATTCGTCATCGAGGTATATATTAACCCGATTGCGATTGCGCTTTTGCGCCTGGATATTGGTTATCAGATTTCCCATTGTTATCAAAAAAGTCAGGGTTCTGTGCTATGGCTTCAAAATCCGTGCTTGGAAAGAAAAAGATAGAAAATCCGGAATCGATTTATGCTTCGACTACAATTAAGAATAGAGTATTAATCTTAAATCCAAAAACATCAACTGTCGTCTTACCTTTTTTGCTCCTTTGCGAGAAGAGCGAATAATTCCATTAAATCGGAGGGAGCAACCCGTCCGTTCCACTATCTATCAATTGCCAAGCGATCCAAAACCACGGTTATGCTTCAGAACCATGTCTGGTGTATATTCTTGATTGGAATTATACAGTACTTATACAGAATTTTGTAGTGGAAATGTCTACAAATATGGGTTAAATCAATTATTGGAAGATTAAAACAGGAAAAACAGCTCTTTAATGAGGATTGGCTGTTGATGTTTGGGTATTAGGCTTTGCTTTAACCCTGAATCTGTTTTTTATTCTCTGCTTTCCCTTGGCGGCGCATGAGATCAAGCAGCTTAGGTAAGTATTGAGTATAGATTTTATAAAGCAGTGGTTGGGGGGTGAAATCCCAGGCACCAATATGTCGGGCGGTTGTACCGTTAAACCCTTGTTTGAAACGATAAACACCCCACATTGAATCTGATTCGTCGAAAACGTCCGGCGCACCCCAGAGGTCATAGCTATGGCAAGCAAGTGATTTTGAGAGGCGGATGGCTTCCCACTGCAAAAGATAGTTTGGCATCAGCTCGCGTGCCTGGGCGGTGGACATGCCGTACATGTAGCGGCAGGTTCCATTGAAATAGAAGAGAATCAGGGCAGCAATTGGCTGATCTTCCGCCTCGGCAATTAATATTTTAGCCATCCCGGCTTCCAGGAAAATGCGCCAGGTTTTCAGGTAATAATCTTCACCGCGGATGACAAAATCGTCCCGGACGGCTGTCTCGGCGTACATTTTATAGAGCATGGGCAATTCATCTGCTTTGCCTTCGCGAATGACGACTCCCTTTTTGGCTGCCAGGCGAATGTTATAACGTGTTTTTTGCTTCATCGCCGCCAGAAGTTCTTCTTCGCTTCGGCTCAGGTCAATCAGAACCGTGTTGCGGAATTGAATTTGGTCTTGCGAAAAACGCCAGCCACGCGCTTCAAGCAGTTTTGGTATCTGCAAATCGTCCCCTCCGGATTCACCGGTGCCAATCAGGACATCGGGGTCGATTTTGATAAAAATCGCTCTTTCTTTTTTGGCGAAATCTTGCAAGAATTGCATCGTTTCTTCAACAAGTTGAGCGTTTTCCCAATCTAAAACGGGTCCTTTGGGGCAGTATAGCACGGTGAACCTCAAGCCCAGAAAACTGACCTGCCGTTTGAGTATCAAGGCTAAAGCATCCGGCGCATCCAGACTTTTGCCAGCCCAAAAGTAGAGCGGTTGCCAACCGTTTTGTGCTTTTGCTTCAGCCCATTGACTGGTTTGCAGGATGTGGGCATCAGGAAATTTGAGCAAGAGTTTGTCCCAATTCCTGATTTCTGCTTCAGAGAGGGGGATCATTTTAGTCCGAATCCCTTCCCGCCCTGATTTTTTGGTAGATTTTATAGAGCAGGGGTTTATATATTTTGACGAAAGCTGGACTTGTGCGGACGATTTCTCCGCCAAAGCCACGCTTGAAGCGATAGACCCCCCAAAGTCCATCGGCACGATTGGTGAAATCGGCTTCCAAGGTTTCTTCTTCGGAATCGGGGATACCCCAGAGGTCATATTCTGTGGCACCATGTGCTTTCGCATAGCGCATCGCTTCCCATTGCAATAAGTAAGTTGGCATCAGATTGCGCTGG
>CAYVOY010000049.1:0-3459 GCA_964453395.1 uncultured Anaerolineaceae bacterium | reverse complement strand
CGTATAGAAAGAGCAATAGATAGGCAAGAGGCTTTTCCTCGTGACAGGCAACCAACAAGACTGCTTTGCCTGATGGGTTGAAGAGGTCAAAAACTTTTTGATAATAATCAAGACTGTGCACAGCAAAACCATCGCGCGTGCCTGTGGTTTGCATCATTTGGTAAAAGCCCTGAATATCATCGCTGGTTTTCACCACCACACCCTTCTTGCTTGCCAAACGAATGTTGTAACGCGTTTTTTGCTTCATATCAGCAAGCAGTTCTTCTTCGGAAGGCTTGAGAGAAATCAAAACGGTTCGCCGAGGCTGAATGCTGTGTTCTTCTTTTAAGAAATTATCTACAAACTGTGCTTCAAGTTCAGGGGATAAGGGCAAATTGCAATCGGGTTCAATTTGAAGAAAAACCGCTTTGCGCCTTTTGCATTCCTGGTCAATTTGGCTTAAAAGGCTTTGCCAGTCTTCCCCAATTGGACCTTTGGGAAGATAAGCGATTGAATAACCAAGCGGAAGCGATTTGAACAAAACCTGTGCCATCGCCGATTCTGTACGAAAGACTTTGCTCTGCCAGCCAAAGGCTTGCTTAAATTCCGCCCATTCTGCTAACTGCAAGATATGCCGGTTTGGCATAGCCTGATCAAGACTTAATTCAGGCGTTATTTCGACAAAAGACACTTTAACGCCCTTTGAAACCCAAAACGTTTGAGATTGTTCGGATAATAATCGTAAGATCCATCAAAACCGAAGCGTTCTCGATGTAGTAGAGGTCATATTCCAGTTTGATAGCTGTTTCTTCAATCGTTTCGGCGTAATTCTGATGAATTTGTGCCCAACCGGTGATGCCAGGTTTGACCAACATCCGGGCGCGATAGAAAGGCACTTCTCGCTGGAAGATTGTAACCAATTCACTGCGCTCGCTGCGCGGACCGACAAAGCTCATCTCTCCTCGCAATACGTTGACAATTTGAGGAATTTCATCGAGGTGAGATTTTCGCAAAAACCGCCCAAAAGTCGTAACGCGTGGGTCGTTTGTTGCAGTAACCAAGGCTTCATTTTCCATATCCTGGCTTAAAACCATGGTTCGGAATTTATAGATTGTGTAGGGTTTGCCTCCCCGACCGAGCCGGATTTGTTTAAAAATTACCGGTCCTTTTGAATCAATTTTGATTAGAATGGCAATAATCGGATAAAGGACGATCAAACCGGCCATACCAATCAAACCAAGGGTTAAATCTACAAGGCGCATTGTCAGGCGGTAAAAGCCACTGGTTGGTTTTCGCTCAATGAAAGAACGAACTACCCAATCGGAAGCAAGCAAAGATATTGGAATGCGATTGGTGAGTGCTTCGTAGGCGCCTTGCATGGTTGTCATATTCATGCCATCTTCCTGAGCTTGCAAAATGGTTTGGAACATACCGGGGCTCATTTCGTTTGAAATTGCTAAAATCAAGTCGGTGATGTTTTGCTCAGCGATAATCCGATCCAAGTCTTCATGGCAACCAATTACGGGGAAGCCCTCAATTAGTTTGCCTTGTTTTTCTTCATCATCGTCAATTAAGCCAATCAGGTTGAAAGGGGCAGGGTCTTGTTCGGCAACAACTTTTGCCAAGGTTGAACCGGCTCTGCCGGCACCGATAATCAAGGCACGCCTTTGCTGGCTTACTTGTGAAAAAATCCGGACATAAAGTGAACGCCAAATCAGCGTAAACAGTGCTGCCAAAATCAAAAATACAGCCACACCATAACGAGGCAAGCTTTCCGGTTCGGAGGCGAAATAAATCACCAAATAAATGATTGCGGCTACAACAAAAGAAACGCTCATTGATTTCAGCGTTGCTTTCATGTTGCCACCCTTGCGGACATCGTAGGAATCTACCAGCAACACCACCCAAAAAAGAGGAAGTAAGTAAAACCACGCAGGAATCCGAACAAAAAAGAATTCTTTGGATAAACCCAGCCAGGTATCACCGATCGACCAAATCCATAAAGACGCAAACAAGGCAATGGTAGCGACAATGATATCGCCTATAACTAAAACCAGCGTTTGCTCGTTTTGTTCTAATCTAAAGTTGTTTCTTGCTTTGTGGGTTGGGTTTTCTTCCATAATTCACTTCCTTTTCGGAGAGGAAAATAAGCCGTAAATAAGGGCGCTTCCCCAAGATAAATGCATTGTAAGTGTTGCAATGACAATTCCAAAACTCAGCCAAAAATCGCCTTGCTTTAACGAAATTTTCAGTGCAACCAGCCATTGTATGATTAAATATAAACCAAAAACAACGCCCAGAACCAGCCAGGCGGCTCGCCAAAAGAAGCCAAGAATGATTAAGAACAGCAAGCCCAAAACAAAAAGAGGCGGTATCGCTTGTCTGTATCGCAAAGTCTCAGGGTAGCGTTTGAGCATTTGCGCTTTCCAATAGCCATAGTTCCAGTATTGTTGGGCTAATTTTGCCAGGTTTGGCCGGGCAAAATAGGTGCATTCAATAGCAGGGTCAAGCCAAATCCGTCCGCCGGATTGCCGGATGCGCGTGTTTAGTTCATAATCTTCGTTTGCCAGCAAGCTTTCATCATAGTTGCCAATCTTTTCGAAAATCTCACGCTTATAAGCACCATAGGGAACGGTATCAACATAAGCCGCCTTATCTGTAAAGCGATAATGTGCGTCGCCGACGGCAAAGGGATTCATCGCTGCCGCTGCAATTGAACGGGCAATCCAGGAGTTGTTTTGCGGGCGAATTTTCCAGACTCCGCCAACGTTTTCGGCTTTGTCGGCTTCGAGCGCTTCAACGCAAAGCCGAACATAATCAGGCGAGGGGAGCGAGTGTGCATCCATGCGGACGATAATCTCACTGCTTGAGGCATTGATTGCCAGGTTGAGAGCAGCCGGGATTATCTGCTTGGGGTTGTCGATTAAACTGATTTTGAGTTTGAGGTGCTCTTCAGCAAAACTTTGAATTGCCTGCCGAGTAGCATCAGCCGAAAGCCCATCCGCAATAATCACCTCCATTAATTCCAATGGATAGGATTGTGCATGGATGGCTTCCAGAACGAGATGAATCGTTTTTTCTTCATTCCGACAGGGAATGATTACAGAAACAGTCGGTGGCATTGATTTTCAGTTTTCGCTAATTACCAGGCTATTTGCTGGCTTTAACCGCAATGGCTTCGATTTCGACAATGCCACCTTTTGGCAAAGCAGAAACCTGGATGGCGGAGCGAGCGGGGAAATCGCTCGTGAAAAACTCAGCATAAACCGCATTCATTTCGGCAAATTGACCCATATCCATCAAAAAGACGGTGGTTTTGACGACATTTTCCATACTTAAGTTAGCGCTTTCGAGGATGGCGCGCATGTTTTCGAGGGCTTTGCGGGTTTGGGCTTGAATACCGCCTTCGACCATCATGCCGCTATCTTTATCCAGTCCGAGTTGACCGGAAATAAAAACCAGACCATCGGTAGCCACTGC
>CAYVOY010000048.1:6725-9863 GCA_964453395.1 uncultured Anaerolineaceae bacterium | reverse complement strand
TTTCCCTCTAACAATCTTTCTCCAATTCTTGCAAATGATGTAAAATAGAATGCACAAGAAAGACGAATTCACTGAAAATAAAATCATGAATAGCACACGAAAGGATTTCCCATGTATCAAAAAGTAATCATAATCGGCAATCTCGGTCGCGACCCCGAAATGCGCTACACACCCGATGGCAGCCCTGTAACCAGTTTTAGCGTTGCCACCAGCCGGAAGTACGGCGAAAAAGACGAAACCACTTGGTTCCGCGTTACCGTTTGGAACAAACAAGCCGAAAATTGCAATCAATATCTCCACAAAGGCTCCAAAGTTTTGGTCGAAGGCCGTCTGCGCCCTGATGCCAATGGTAGCCCATCGGTTTTCCAACGTCGTGATGGAAGCTGGGGCGCAAGCTTTGACCTCACCGCAGATACCGTGCGTTTCCTTAGCCCTAAGGGTGAAGAAGCCGGCGGTCAAAACTTCGGTCCCATGGATGACGACGAGGATATCCCCTTTTAGGTTGAATCATGGCAGAGATTAAACAAATCCAGGTGAAAATCCCGGAAGATCTTGAACCTAATTACGTCAACCTTGCCTATATTTCTCATACTCCGGCAGAGTTCGTGATGGATTTTGTCACCATGCTGCCCGGTGTGGTTAACCCAAAGGTGAATACGCGTTTGGTGCTGGCACCCCTGGCGATGAAACTTTTGCAAGCCGCATTAAACGAAAATGTCAAACGCTATGAAGAAAAATTTGGCACAATCACTGTTCCTCAAGGCTCTACTTTGGCAGACCAACTTTTCCGTCACCCAAATTCACCTGAAGGTGAAGAATAATGCCGTCGCTTGACCAAATTTGTGAAGAAATTCGGGTAGATTTTGAGAATAAGACTGCGCTGCGCGACGAAGCTTTGCGCAATGCCCGCCAATGCATCAAACACGCATCACTGGCAATCCGTGCCGTTCACCGCAACGAGGAACCGGAAGCCAGGGAGGAGTTGCGCCTCTGCCGGGAATTGTCAGACAATTTGCGAGAGACACTCAAAGACGCCCACCCCGAGCTTTATTACGCCGGATACACACAGGATGCCCTGAAAGAATATTGCGAAGCCGAATTGACGGTTGCCATGATTTTGGGCGAAGCTCTCCCCACGCCCGAGATGCTCAACGCTGAAAATCCGGCTTATCTAAACGGTCTGGCAGAGACTCTGGGCGAATTGCGTCGTCGTTGCCTCGATCTGTTGCGTCCGGGCTATAACAGCGAAGTCGAACGCTTGCTGAAACTGATGGATGAAGTCTTCACGCAGCTGGTGACCATGGATTATCCCGATGCGATTACCGAAGGTTTGCGTCGTCGCACCGATTTGGCGCGCGGAATCATTGAGCGCACCCGGGCAGACATCACGGTCGCCTTCCGTGAAGACCAATTGGCAAATAAGTTAGACCGCCTTTCACAACAATTGCTTGACAGCCAACTCTGATGCGCAAAATTAGTGCTTCAGAGCTGAGTAGTTATAGCTATTGTCGCCGTTCCTGGTGGTATGCCCAACAAGGCGAGATATCGGAAAATCAAACAGAGATCGCCTTAGGCAAACGGGTACATCAATCCCACGGTCGCAAGGTGAAGTTTTCTATTCTGCTAAGATACCTAAGCATCCTCTTGCTCTTGGTCGGTCTGGTTATTCTGCTTTGGAGTCTATTTTCATGAAAGCAATCTATTGGGCGCTGCTTTTACTTGCTCTTGGGCTGATTCTTTGGCTAATCAGCCGAAATCAACGCAAAAGCAGCGGTTTGCCCAAAGGGGAATTGCTCTATTCCGATAATAAAGTTTTGCAAAACTTGCCCAAATTGCTCCATGATCCCGAATTGGAACTTGTCGGGCGACCCGATTATGTAATCCGTGATGACGCCGGTTTTCTCATTCCGGTCGAATTAAAAAGTGCCACTGCGCCGAAACAAGCCTATGCATCCCACATCGTCCAGCTGATGGCATACTGTCGCCTGGTGGATGTCCATTTTGGGCAGCGCCCACCCTATGGCATCATCCAATATAAGGATAGAGCATTCAAAATTGCTTATAGCCGGAAAAATGAGCAAAAACTATACGATTTAATCAGCCAATTTCGCGATAGCAGCTCAAACGGCAAACGATCTCATAATTCGCCAGGTCGTTGCAGAGGTTGTGGTTATGCCTCAATTTGCGACCAAAGCCTGCTCTAATGCCTCAAGCTTGACAGAAATAAAACTTAATACTACTATATTGGGGATAGAGCGTAGCATACAAAGAATGTCATGCTTGTTGTGCTATAACAAATGTAAAGCGCCTCATTTCCCGGGAATATTAGCTTTGGCTGAGCTAAGCTATGCTATTTAGAAAGGACGCCACAATGATCAGTTATATCAAATCTTGGCTTCAAGTCTTATCTGTAATTATTGGGTCCTTCTTATTGCTGGCAGCTTACCAATGGCTTGGCGGAGTTTATTCAGGCTTGCTTATTAGCATTATTGCCTTTTTCTTGATAATTTATTTAATCGATAAACAAGATTTGATTGGCTTGTTCATGCGCTTTAGTCTGCAAGATTTGAAATATCTCCTTCCAATTGCAATAGAATTTGTTTTGGTTTCCGTAATAATTTTTATCTACGCTAAATCGGCAAACATCACGCTGAACATTAATTTAACCTGGCAAGATCTCCAGCGACTTTTGGCAAGCCAAAGCCTTTTGGTTGTCAGAGAAGAATTAGTGACATCTTTCTTGTGGCTAATTGTCGCTTTTCAGATTCTCCAAATCTTTGGCAAGTTAAATGGAAATTCAAAGCAAATGAGAAACATAAGCTTAATCCTGGCGTTTCTTTTTGGACTGGCACATGTCTTAAATATTTGGCATGACTGGTCAAAGATAATAGAATTCCCATATCCTTGGTTTTGGGCGATAAGCCATATCTATTTTTGCTTTTGTCTGGGTTATTATCTCAAAACAATGATGTTTAAGACATTTAACTTTTCATTGGCTGTGATTGCGCATATTTTGGTTAACCTTCTTCACTCGACTAATGGATTTTATGAGGGTTCTATTTTTTTCTTCCTGTTTTTTGCAAAAATTATCATTCCAACAATC
The DNA here is from genome assembly GCA_964453395.1 of uncultured Anaerolineaceae bacterium. Lineage (GTDB taxonomy): Bacteria > Chloroflexota > Anaerolineae > Anaerolineales > Anaerolineaceae > Mesolinea. Next base: position 6,760 of record CAYVOY010000048.1, on the reverse strand, counting down.
TATTTGATTTACACCATCGTGAAGTTAAATAAACT
>CAYVOY010000048.1:5458-6625 GCA_964453395.1 uncultured Anaerolineaceae bacterium | reverse complement strand
ATTTGCAATTTCTCAAAATTAGTTGACAGTCTTCCCCAAATCCATTATGCTTAACCAGCATTCGGGCGGGACCGGTGCGGCGAAGCCCTGCGAACCCCGTCAGATCCGAGAGGAAGCAGCGGTAAGGAGGTATCTTCGGGTGTTACCGGACAACCTGCCCGAGTGCATTTTATACTATGGATAATCCTAACACTACCCCTCCCGTTTGTTCCTACGAAGGTTCTGATTATCAGAGCTCTTTTTGGGATAATGCCAACCGGCGCTATGAAGATGCGGTCGAAACCGTTGCTATTGAACGCTTGTTCAATCAGGGTGGGCATCTTTTGCTCGAATTGGGTGCCGGAGCCGGTCGCCTGACCGAACGTTACAAAAACTGGGATAAGATCGTCCTCCTGGACTATTCCCGAAGCCAAATGGTACAAGCCCGGGAACGCTTGGGCGATGGGCCGAACTATATTTACGTGGCCGCTGATATCTACAAACTGCCCTTTGTCAATGCTCTGTTTGACGGCGCAACTATGATTCGCACGCTTCATCATATGGCAGAGCCAGCCCTTACGCTTAGCTCAGTTCGCCGGGTTTTGGCAGAAAACAGTCAATTTTTACTCGAATTTGCCAACAAGCGCAACCTGAAATCAATCGGTCGCTGGCTTTTGGGAAGGCAAAAGTGGAATCCCTTCAGCCCTGAACAAGTTGAATTTGTTCGTCTGAACTACAATTTCCATCCTAAAACGGTGCTCAAAACGCTCGAAGAATGTGGCTTCAAAAACGAACGCAGTTTAGGCGTTTCCCATTTCCGAACCGATTGGTTCAAAAAGCACATCAAGCATGAACGTTTGGTGAAGTGGGATGCCAGTTTGCAAAACGTAGCCCCATTCAAAAACTATACCCCCAGCATTTTCACGCTCAACCAGGCTGTTGGCGGCGAGCCTCAAGCCGAAGGGTCCAATTTTTTCGCTTGTCCAATTTGCGGAGAAGGCTTGCCGGATGCAAAAGCGACGCAAAGTTGCCCGGGTTGCGGTCACGAATGGGAATATAAAGACGGCATTTACGAATTTCGGATTAATCCGGAAAACTAATTCCCTCTACAAAAAATCGTAGGGCGTGATTGAAAATGTTCTAACTTTGATATCATTATGCGTTGTCCCATTTTCAATCCGCCGTGTT
>CAYVOY010000048.1:0-5448 GCA_964453395.1 uncultured Anaerolineaceae bacterium | reverse complement strand
ATATCAAAAAGCCAGATTGTGATTTTTTTGTCCAGGTAATGTGATGATGTAAATATATATAAACCAGAAATGCTCAGCTTATTGTTCAAGCTGAGCTTTTTTCTTAATATCCGGACGCCAAAACCAGAGGTAATACATCGCAATCGAGACAGAATAGAGCAAAATTGTCAGCATAAAAGGCGGGCCGAAACCCCATTTCACTTGCAAATAACCGCTGATGGTCGGGCTTAACGCCCAGCCAAAATTGCTCGCCATGCTTGTTAGGCTGGCTAACATCCCGCGCGATTCCGGCTCAACTTGCTCCATGACATAAGTTGAATAAATCGGCGAACTCATATTCATCAACATCGTCCGGGCATAATAGGCTACTAAAACCACACCGTAGACAGGAGAAAAACCAAGCGCAATCAAGAAGGGCACGGAAAGCGCCTGAGAAATCACCACGACCTGAATCTTGCCGAAGCGCTCCGCCAAAGCCGGTGCAATCAACAAACCGACTCCCATTGCCAAACTGCCCCAGGCAAAAGCTGTTCCGATTGCACCATCACTTTGATGATGCACATTACGGAAGAAGACGTTCATAAAAGGCATAATCAAACCCGCCCCAACCGATGTGACCAAAGTTGGCATAATCAGTTTTCCGAACACTCCCGGATTCTTGCGAATAAAGGTTAGCGGAGCAAAAGAAGAGCGATTTGCATTTTTGGAAAGGGCTTTCGTTACCAATAGCATTGGCACAACTGCCAGCAAGCTACCAAAGGCAACCGCCCAAAGTGACATTGAATAAGCTTGAGTAACCATAGCGCTAATGGCAAACCTGGCGGCAAAAAACGCCGGAAGGAAACCGCCAACCCATTGCCCAATCGATACCGCCGTCATTTGCATACCCGACGAAATGCTAAACAAGTATGTGCGTTCTGTTTCCTGACTGTTTTCCATCAAATAGGGTCCCATCGCCACACCTGCAAGCGATTGGGAAACGCCCTGAACAATGTTCATTGCAAATAAGATGAAACTTGTTGGGAAGAGCAACATCAAAGCAACTGAGAGGGAATAGGTAAGCATGCTGAGGACAATCGAATTTCGGTGTCCAATTTTGTTGGTCAAAAAACCACAGGGGACCGCCACAATCAAGCTGGTCATGCTTCTGATTGCGACCATATTGCCTAAAATCGCTTCGTTGTAGCCCAAACTGAGCACAAAAAAGTTGAAAAGCAACTGAAAGATGCCCGTTGCAATCCCGTTGATTGCCTGGCCAAGCAGATAGCGCCTGGCATTGGGGCTAAAAGCCTTTATTCGGCTCAGATAAGTTTGTAGAACAGAAAGTTTCTTTTCTGTTGGTTTCAATTCTTCATTTTCCAAATTTTCTCACCATGCCCAAAAGCGGGCTCCCCGAGCTTCAATCACCGCGGACGAAGCTATTTAGCATCTCCTGAGTGTCTTCAAAGCCTTCGTAACGGGCAGAGTATTTTCGTTCACCGCTTGAATCGAGATAGACCTGAACCATGCCGGCCATGCGTAATTGGCTGAGATGGTGGTTGACCGTCGGTGGTCTTAAGCGTAAGACGCGCGAAAGCTCTGCGGCAGTTTGCGGTTCTTGCGCCACATAACGCAAAATGCGCAAACGGGTCGAATCGGACAAGGCTTTCATCCCACGCAGCAAGCCATCCGGCACGATATCGCCGGGGATAATTGACATGCTGCCCGGTCGGGCACCAAAAAGGGCAATTAATTTGAAATCGTCAAAACGTTGCCAGAACATCAGGGGAGATCCCCAAAAGGTTGGGGCAAGGATGATATCCGAAATTTGGTCGAGGTCGCCATAGCGCACCCCGGCTGTGATTTCTTCTAACATCGCCGGCAGGGGGCGGCTGCCTGCCCGCATTCGGGCATGAGAAAGTTCTTGTTGTAGAACCGGCAGGATCCGAAGTTCTTCTTCGGCAAAAAAGTTGTCAATATAGGCTTGCAGAGCGTCAATCAATTGTTCGCCAAATGCCTTACGATGAGCCCAAACATCATTGAGGTTTTTGAAAAACAATTTTGTGTCTTTGTTTTCTTCCATCCCCCAGCGTTGCATTATCTGCAAAACTTCTTCCCGGGACCATTTTTGGTCAGTTTTGGTGTTGAGAAAAAAGTTTTTAATGTCTGCAGGAGCTGAATCAGGCATAGTGAGTTTTTCGAGGATGCTTTCAGATGGAAGCTTACGCAATTTGTTTATGAGTTGGCTTGAACCCTTCGGTTCATCCAGGGCATAGATGAAAGATAAGGGAACCAGACGAAAAGTGGAAAGCTTTTCAAGCAATTCACGATGTTCCGCAGGAATTCGGGAGCGAACCCCCGCCGCCCAGGAAGCCCGGACGCCAAATACTTCCGGATCGTGCAAAACCCGCAAGCTGATGAAAAGATCATAGGCCGTGCCTATATCCCAGTGAATTTTTGTGTTGATTGGTGGAGCCATATTTACCTCTAATTAATACTAATCTATTGTATTAGATGTTTATCTAATGTCAAGGTTTTATGGCTATGTATAGACCTTTCTCCGCTTACTTGCTTGTTTTATCGATTAATTCAGGCTGTTCTTTCTTTTGTTGCCCCTTTAATTGCACCAAAAACACTGCTGCCAACAACAATGCGCTGCCCAAAAACTCGCGACCCGTCAAGCGTTCGTCAAGGAAAATCATTCCTGCAATCAGTGCAAAAACAGCTTCCAAGCCCATAATCAGCGATGCCAAAGTTGGATCCACCTTACTCTGACCAAACACTTGCAAGGTGAAAGCAATGCCAACCACCACCACGCCCGAATAGAGCAAGGGCAGCCAAGCTGAAGGGTCTTTAATCATTGGGCCTGATTCGAAGATCAGGCTGGCAATAAAAGCAAGGGCCGATGTTGTCAAAAACTCACCAAAAGCAAGGCTCAGTCCGTCCATTTTCGTGCTGTAATGATCTAAAGTTAAAATTTGAAACACCCAAAAGAGAGAGCCTAACAAAAGCAAGAGATCGCCTGTTTGGATGCTGAGATCTATGCCAACGGACAAGAAGTAAATCCCCGCAAAGGCCATCACAACACCAAGCCAAACCCAACGGTTCAACTTTTTGCCAAAGAAAAGTCCGGCAATTGGTACTAAAACCAGATATAAAGAGGTTAGAAATCCGGATTTTGCCGCACTTGTTGTCATAATTCCCAATTGTTGCAGGCTGGTTCCGCCAAACAAAAAGAAACCGGCAAGCAAGCAAGGTAAAACTCTGTCCTTAAAGAAGTTTTGACCTTTGCTGTTTTTATCCTGTTCTTTTCCACTTTGCTCTTTTTGAGCTTTCTTTTTTCGGATGAGCAAGATTGGCAAAAGCACAAGCGCGCCCATCAAAAATCGTAGCGCGACAAAGGCAAAGGGCTGCATGCCATCCATCGCCTTGCGTTGTGCCACAAAGCCACTGCCCCAAATTATCGCGGTTAAAAAAAGTACGCCTTCGCCAGAAAATTTATTTACCCAGTCTGTTTTCTTTTCCATTCGCGCAATTATAGCAGTTTACAGAGAATAGTCAGTTGTGAATTGCAATCTGCCATTTGTCAAAATTTAGTGATAAACTTCATTAACCCGGAGGAATAATGAGCAGAAAAAACAAAGCAAAATACCCCGATAATCTCTTCGGAGAGCTTGGAAAGCAACAAGCCAGAAGCCGCTACCATCTCAAGCGAGTCACAGGTATCCATCATTTGGATCGGGTTCGATGCGATTATTCGGATGATTCTGTTGAATTAATAATCGAAGCCAGCCACGATGCGCAGCTGGCGGTCAAAGCCATGCATTTGCTCTACAGCACTGACGATTGGGCGAGCTCTCAGGAAGCCGAGTTCGAAAAGACCACCCAAAGCTGGGATACCCAAGCCTGGACCTGGCTGCAAGTACATGAGGCTAAGCTTAGCCTTCCCCAAGGCTCCCTGCTTCGCTATTATGTCTATGCCGAACTTGCCGACGGCTCAAGGGTCTATGCTGACAACCAGGCAAAATCTCAAGACCTGGCAATGCAATTTGCCCGTTGGCTAAACCCCAAAAACAGCACTCCGGATTGGGCAAAAGAAGCGCGGATTTACCAAATCTTTGTCGATCGCTTTAACCCAGGCGAAGGGAGAGAATGGCTGCAAAGCGAAAATTTGCTCAAAGCTTTTGGCGGCACAATTCGGGGCGTGATTGAGAAAATCGACAGCATTCGCGAGCTTGGTTTTAACACCATTTGGCTGACGCCCATCTTCCTCAGCGCCTCACATCACGGCTACGACATTATCGACTACACTCATATCGACCCAAAATTTGGCACAGAAGCCGATTTGGAAGAGTTGATTGAGGAATTGCACAAAAGAGGAATGTACCTCTTGCTTGATTTTGTCGCCAACCACTGTTCGGATAAGCATCCCGCTTTTCAAGCCGCCCTTGCCAATGCACGCGAAGCCAAAAAAGGCTGGTTCAACTGGAGAGATTGGCCCGAAAATTATGAATGCTTCTATGATGTCCCCACGATGCCCGTCTTTAACCTCCGCTTTGGCGCTCCTGCCCGGCATCATCTTTTGGAAGCAGCTAAAAAATGGCTAAAAATGGGCATTGATGGCTACCGTCTTGATTATGCCAATGGTCCCAGCCGTGATTTTTGGGTCGATTTTCAACGCGCTTGCCTCGAAATCAATCCTAATGCCTGGACCTTTGGCGAAGTCGTCGCCCCGGCAGAGGAACAAGCTCAACTTGCCGGCAGCATGCATGGCACACTCGACTTTTTGACTTGTCAGGCATTGCGCGAGAGCTTTGCAACGCGCAATTGGAATGCCTCACGCCTGGCAGCTTACCTTCAGGCGGCGCAGACTGCCTGGCCTTCCGGTTTTAGCCGTCCGGCTTTTATCGATAATCACGATATGAACCGCCTTTTCTTTAGCGCTGAAGAAAACCCCGAAGCTTTGAAGGCGGCTTTGAATTTGCTCTATTTGCTTCCCCAACCGCCTGTGGTCTATTATGGCACCGAGTTTGGCTTGAGCCAGCGTGCCTCAATTCATGCGGAGGGTTCAACCGGTTTTGACGAATCACGCCTGCAAATGCCTTGGGAAAAGCCACCCCATCCGGAAATTGGAGAACATTTGCGCAGGCTTGCTGACTTTCGGATTCACAACCCCTGGCTCATTGGTGCAAGCTGGCAAGTGCTTGAGGTCTCTAAAGATGGCAACCGGGCTAAGATGAGCGTCAGTGATAATGAACACCGCTTAATTCTCGAAATTGAGACAAAAGAGAGGCTTAAGCTTAGTTTTTCGCCTGAAAGTTAAAGCCTTCTAATCAAATGCTAACACTTGAACGCCTTACAGAAAGAGGAATCAGAAGAATTAATTGGTATAATAAAAGTATTGAAATAAAAGCAATTGAAAGGAAACAATTATGAACAAAAATTTAGATATCTATTTAGCAAATTTGG
>CAYVOY010000047.1:0-9871 GCA_964453395.1 uncultured Anaerolineaceae bacterium | reverse complement strand
AGAATGTCTCACAATATCCCAATGTACACATTGATTGCCATGCTGTTTCAAACGAGATTACCGAAGAGGCTTCTTTTTACACCTCCAATGAATCGGATGGGATTAGCGGGCTCTCCGCCTTTCTTCCCAGCCACAAGTCGACCGCAACCGTTAGCATCACGACGCTTGAAAAGTTTTGTGAGGAAATGGACTTGACGAAAATCGATTACCTGAAAATCGACACCGAAGGCTTTGATTACATGGTTTTGCAAGGACTCCCTTGGGAGAAAGTCGCTCCGGGCACAATTTTGTGTGAATTTGAAGATGCAAAGACACAGCCTTTGGGATACTCCTTCAATGTTTTGGCAGATTATTTGGTGGAAAAAGGCTATCGACTGATTGTTTCGGAATGGAAGCCGATTGTCAAATATGGCGAACAGCATGCATGGCGTGGATATTTTACCTATCCGCATAATTTGGAGAGTGAAAAAGCCTGGGGAAATTTAATTGCAACGAAAGATGAAAAGCTTTATCAGCGCTTGGTGGGAAAAACAAATCCCGGGTAATATTTTTATGTTCGGTACGACGGAGATCGCACCCACCCACACGACAAAAAATTTATGAAAAAACCTAAAACTGCATGTCAGGGCCGTAAGGGCAGCAGGTTACGTTTTCTTTACCGAGTTCTTCTTCCAGCTGACGAAGGATGGCGTCGCTAATTTCAATTGGATAGTTGGGGAAGCTGACAACCTGCCAGCCTTTGGGACCCTTCAATCGGAAGGCGAAAAGGTCTTTCCCAGGATGTGAACTGAGCAAGCCGTGATATTGAAGCAGGCGACGCTTGTTCTTTTCAGGCGAATCACAAGGCTGAAGGGTTAGGATAAGGCACTTACTGGGTAAGTTGCTCTCTTCTTCCTCGTCAACATATGTGAAACTATCGACTTCTTCCTCTTCCGGCTCTGCTACGACATATTGTTCAACCGGAACTTCCATGACCGCTACATCCGGTTTTTCTATAGAAAGTGCGTCAAAACGATATTCTGCCTTCGGTTCATTCACCCGAAAAGGCTCGGACTCGCCAAAGTCCGGTTCTGTAAGCCAGGGTGGAGTATCGAGGTCGTCATCATCATCCAGCTCAGCAGGAATCATATCCCCTTTATTTAATTCCACAGATGGGATTTCGCTACCATCATCCGTTTGAAGTGGTGGATAAGCATAACGGGCCAATAAGCGTATCTCGGGCAGATTTCGCTCAATAGTTTGTTCATAATAGGGGCTCGATTGAAGATGATTCTCATCAGCAAGCTCCGCGCCACCCTCAATCAAGCTGACTTTATCAACTAAGACCGAAACAGAAGTATTACGATGCTGTATTTTGCCTTCAACGAGCAAAACTGCGCCAGTGTCAACCAAATTGGAATATTTTTCCCAGGGTTTGGCGAATAAAACCAAATCCATGTCGCCAAAAGCATCGGTGAGCGTAACAAAAGCCATCATTTCGCCCTTACTCGTTCGTATTGGCCGCATACGATTGACCAAGCCGCCGACCACAACTTTGTCCTTATCTTTTCCAGCTATCAGGGCGGTGGAAGTGTGACTGATTTTATCTTCAACCTGTTTCAAAAGCGCATTTAGCGGATGATCGGAGATGTACAATCCCAAGAGTTCTTTTTCCCAATCGAGCTGTTCATTTTTGCCGGTAAAGGCTGTAGATTGCAAATTAAGCAGCGGTGTTTCTTCGGCCATGGTATTGCCAAAGAGGTCCATTTGCCCCATTTCTTTCGCTTTGAAATGACTGGTCGAAATGTTGACCATTTGATCAAGTGAAGCTAACATCGCTCCGCGGTCGCCAAGTTGGTCCAGTGCACCAACTTTAATCAAACATTCCAGAGGACGTTTGCTCACTTTACGCAGGTCAACCCGCTGAATAAAATCGTTCAGGCTCTTAAATGGCTGGCTTGAATTTGAATGTTTATCATGCCTGCCTTGCATAATTTCTTCAACAGGAGACTGTCCAACATTCTTGACCGCACCCAAACCGAAACGGATGGCGACTTTCCCATCTGCCCGATCTTCAATTGTGAAATCATAACCACTGCTGCTCACGTCGGGAGGCAAGACCTCAATCCCCATTTCGCGGCATTCGGCTATGTAGGTGGCGCATTTTTCGTTATCGTTTTTCCATGCTGAGAGCAGGGCGGTCATATATTCGACAGGATAGCGATATTTTAGATAGGCGGTTTTGACGGCCATAATGCCATAGTTGGTGGCATGGCTTTTATTAAAACCATAACTCGCAAAAGCTTCCCAATGATCAAAAATTTCATTGGCAGTTTTTTCGTCAATACCGTTTTTGACACAGCCTTTGACAAACTTCGAGCGGTGTTTTTTGACCTTGGAGGCATTTTTCTTCGAAACCGCAGAGCGCAGTTCGTCAGATTCACCCGGTGTATAGCCCGCCAGCTGAACAGCCGCCTGCATGATTTGCTCTTGATAAACGGTGTGTCCGTAAGTCTCCTCCAGGATTGGAACCAGCTTTTCATGCTGATAACTGACTTTTTTGACACCCTTCATATTGTCAATATATTGCGGGATAATTTCCATCGGACCCGGACGATAGAGTGCCACCATTGCAATTACATGCTGGACGGTTTTGGGTTGCATCTGCACCAAATAGCGCGTCATGCCGCCGCCTTCAAGCTGGAACAAGCCCGAGGTGTGCCCTTCGCCGATGAATTGGTAAACATCCGGATCATCTATCGGGATAGTGCTCAAATTCAGTTTAACATTCTGGCGGTCTTCGATATATTCGCAAGCCTTGGCCATAATGGTCAGCATGGTCAAGCCCAAAAAGTCAACTTTGAGCAAGCCCATATCATTAATGCCACCCATATCATATTGAGCCACTGATTTAATTGGCAGGTCATCACTCTGACTGGTTGGGCGATGGAGAGGCAGATATTCGGTCAGCGGCAAATCGCTGATAATCACGCCTGCCGCATGTGTGCCGACGTTGCGAATCGAGCCTTCCATCCGGCTGGCGACGTCAATCAAGCGTTTGTATTTTTCGTTGGAATCGTAAAGCGCTTTCAGTTCCGGAGTGCTCTCCAAAGCTTGTGCCAGTGGGACGTTTTTGCCTTGCAGCGGTCCCGGCACGGCTTTAGCGACTTTGTCAACCTCAGGCAGGGGAATATTCATCACCCGTCCGACGTCACGAACTGCTCCGCGTGCTGCCAAAGTGCCAAAAGTGATAATTTGAGCGACTTTATCGGCACCGTATTTTTGATTGCAATATTCCATCACTTCAGCCCGACGGTCATCTTGAAAGTCAAGGTCAATATCGGGCATGGTAATTCGGTCAGGGTTGAGAAAGCGCTCAAAGAGCAGGTTGTAGCTCAAGGGTTCAACCGACGTAATATCGAGCGCGTAAGCTACGAGTGAGCCATTTCCCGAACCGCGCACATTGAACCAAATGTTGTGCTCGCGGGAAAATCGGCATAAATCCCACACGATTAGGAAGTATTCGGCAAAGCCCATTTGGTTGATTACGCCCAGTTCGTACTTCAGGCGGTCCTGAACTTCCTTGCTATCTGCCCGGTTGGGGATGTTAGCCTGCAAGCCTTTTTGGCAAAGATCCAAAAGGTAAGATTCGGCGTTTTGCTCCTCCGGAACCGGGAATTGGGGAAGATGATAGCCGCTGCGGGTTAAATCGAGCTCGCATTGATCGGCAATTAGGACCGTATTGCTGATTGCTTCCGGAATTTGAGAAAAAAGCGATGCCATTTCCTCCGGACTGCGCAAATAATAACTGTCGTCCGACATGCGCATGCGGTTGGTATCGCTGAGTAAGGTGCCGGTTTGAATGCAAAGCAAGGTGTCTTGCAAAAAAGCATCTTCCTTACGGGCATAATGGACATCGTTGGTTGCCACCAGTGGTGTGTTGGTTTTTTTAGAAAACTCGATAAGCAAGCGATTGACCCGATAGAGCTCAGGGATATTATGGTCCTGCATTTCAATGAAAAAATTGCCCGGACCGAAGACTTCGTTATACCAATTCAAACTGGCTTCGGCTCTTGCCAGGTCGTTATCCGCCAAAGCGCGCGGAATTTCGCCAGCCAAACAAGAAGTTGTGCCAATCAGCCCTTCGGCATGGTCTGCTAAAAAGGCTCTGTCGATACGGGGCTTGTAATAAAAACCTTCCAATTGCGAAGCTGAGGCAATTTTGAGCAGGTTTTTGTAGCCGGTCATATTTTTTGCGATTAAGAGCTGATGGTAAGCCCTTTTGTCGAGACTGGCATCTTTGTCATGCATTGAACGAGGCGCAATGTAGGTTTCGAGACCGATGATGGGCTTAATTCCCTCGGCTTTTGCGGCATTGAAGAAATCGAGGGTGCCAAACATCGTGCCGTGATCCGTCAAGGCAAGCGCAGACATGCCTAATTCTTTGGCGGTTTTGACCAAATCCTTTGGGCTTGAAAGCCCGTCCAGGACCGAATATGATGAATGGACATGCAGATGAACAAAAGACACGGTTTACTTCAGCTTCCTCTATATCAGAACACAGAACCAGCGAAATTCCATTTTTCCTCTAAATTGGCTGGTTAACTGGCTAAAAGTATAGCATATGGCAGAGAGTTTAAACCTTAAAATACGCTGAGGCTTGTTTAATTTAAGGCTCTGCCCGCCTTTTAGAATAGTAATACCGATTCAACGAAGCGAAGAAAAAACCAATTATTGCAATGGGTTGAATTTGGAAAAAACCGAATGCCCCTGAAAGTCCCTGATGGTTTCAGGATTTGTGATTTGGAGGTTAGCTCTTCGGGAAATCATCTCTGATTCTGAAATCTGTCGGTTGGCACGAATGGCATCCCCCAAAAAGCCAAACATAATCAAAGTGATTCCGGCAACCGAAAGCGTACCGCCAATGGAGACCGACTGGATAAAACGCCCCTCATGCATAATGAGATAATAGTAGAAGAAGCGCGCTAAAAGAATGATGCCCGCCAGTAATAGCAGCCCGCCAAGCGAAAGGAATGTGCGCAAGGGTTGGTAGAGCACATAAGAACGCGCAATCGCCCCGCCTTGCCTCCAAATGAAATTCGCCATGCCTTTATGCAGACGCGAAACCCGGACGGCTGCGTTGGTCTCAATCGGCACGTTTTCTATTTTCATATTTCCCTTACCGGCTTGGATCAGGGTTTCGAGGGTATAGGAATAAGGGTTATAAACCTGCATTCGCAAGGCGGCATAGCGCGAAAATGCACGGAAACCGCTGACCGTATCCGGCACATTTGTGTCGGAAACACGGCGAATCACAGAACTACCCAGATATTCCATCACGCGCTTGAGGGGCGAGAAGTGTTTGTTTTCAAGCGTTTGCCGGTTGCCAATCACTAAGTCTGCCCGGTTTTCGAGAATCGGCTGAATCAGTTTTTCAATTTCTGAACAAGGATATTGGTTGTCGGCATCGGTGTTGACGATGATATCCGCACCTAAGGCAAGGCAAAATTCAATGCCGTCAATAAAGGCTTTTGAAAGTCCGCGGTTTTGACGATGTTGAAGGACGTAATCGGCGCCATGCTCCAAAGCAATTTGGGCAGTTTTGTCGCTGGAACCGTCGTCGATGACAACCACAATGACTTCATCAACGCCGGAAAGTTGACGCGGGATTTCATCCAGAACCGTTGGAAGATGTTCCGCCTCATTAAACGCCGGGATTTGAATTGCCAGTTTCATCTTCCTAATTGTACGATAGATTTGAGAAATTATTATAAAAAAATCGGAAAGGGATTTCCCGTTACCTGCTCCCCGTTCCCCGTTTCCTGTTAGAATTATAAAAAAAAGGAGTGATCAGAGGCTCAGATGAACTATCGAAATTTTGGAAAAACTGAATATCAGACTTCGGCACTGGGTTTTGGCTGTATGCGCTTGCCGCAACTTCCTGATGGAGGGATCGACGAGGCGGAAGCAACTCGAATTTTGCGCTATGCGATTGATCGAGGGCTTAATTACGTGGACACCGCCTGGTCTTATCACGGCGGAGAAAGCGAACTCTGGCTTGGGCGAGCTTTGCAAGACGGCTATCGCGAAAAGGTGGCCGTGGCGACGAAGATGCCCTCCTGGCTAATTGAAAAGGCTGAAGATTTTGATTTTTACTTTGAGCAACAACTGGAACGCTTACAGACTGACCACGTTGATTTTTACTTGCTTCATACGCTGAAAAAAGAATATTGGGAAACCTATCAAAAGCTAAACGTTTTTGAATGGGCAGAGCGGCAAAAAGCAGCCGGGAAGATTCGGAACTTTGGCTTTTCTTTCCATGATGAGTTTTCGGTTTTTGAAGAAATTTTGAACGGCTATGATGGCTGGGATTTTTGCCAAATTCAATATAATTATATGGACGTCGACTATCAGGCAGGCATGCGTGGCTTGAAAGCAGCGGCAGAACGCGGTTTGGGGGTGGTAATTATGGAACCGCTAAAGGGCGGTCGTTTGGCAATCGCCGAACCGCCTGCACCTGTGGCTCAGGCTTTTTCGCAGGCTGAATCACCGCGAAAACCGGCTGAATGGGCTTTGCAATGGTTGTGGAATCAGCCGGAAGTTGGGGTGGTGCTTTCGGGCATGTCCAATTTTGAACAGGTTAAAGAAAACATTGAGAGTGCTGGACGCTCCGGTGCGGGCAGTTTGAGCGAAGCGGAAGTGGAGATGATGGACGATGTGCGGCAAGCATGGCAGGGCTTAGCCCCGGTTGCCTGTACGCATTGTGAATATTGCCTGCCTTGCCCAAGCGGGGTGGAGATTCCGAATATTTTTGAAATTTACAACAATTCCATGATGTATGATTTGCAAGAACAAGGCAAGCGCCGCTATCTGAAAGAAATTCCGGAAGGCAGCCGTGCAGATGAATGCGTGGAATGCGGAGCATGTGAAGCAATTTGCCCGCAAAATTTGACTATTATCGATTATCTAAAGGATGCTCATCTTTATTTGGGCGCGAATTAAGCGCTGATGGCTGAAGAAGTACAATTGCCTCCCGATCAGACGGCTTCTACTAAGGTGGTGAATGCGAAAGATAAGCCTTGGATTATCGTCTTTGGGCTTAGCTTGTTGTTTTTGATTGGCTTGTGGCTTTGGATGACCCCGGACGGATGGTGGGAGAAATTGCGTCTTTTTGGTTATGCGGTTTGCCATCAGATGGAGGAGCGCAGTTTTCATGCTCACGGTTTGAGTTCGCCGCTTTGTGCGCGTTGCACGGGGATGTATTTGGGGGCAGTTTTGGCGATTGCCTATCAGGCTTTTCAGGGAAGACGTGGAAAATTCCCCAAAGTATGGGTTTCGATAGTTTTAGGCTTATTCTTCATTTGGTTTGGCTTTGATGGGATCAACTCCTTCCTGTGGATGATTCCAAGCCTCAGATTTGGTTATGAGCCTTCTAATTTGATGCGCCTGATAACCGGAACCGGCGTTGGATTGGGAATTGGTTCTATTTTGGCACCGCTTTTTAATCAATCGGTCTGGGCGGATTGGATTGGTCGTAGTTTTTATGAAAAATGGTATAGCTTTCCGCTTTTACTGGTTTTTGCTGGCATAATGGTTGGCGGGGTTTTCAGCCAAAGCCCGATTGTTTTGCTTCCGGCGATGTTACTATCGGCTTTGAGCATCATTTTTTTGCTCAGTTCGCTTTGGACGGTGGTGGCGGTGATGCTATTGGGGAGAACGAATCGTCACTTAACCTGGAATGAGCTCGTCTTACCGATATTGATTGGTTTAAACATCTGTTTTGCCCAAATTATCCTGACAGGCTGGGGGCGACACCTTCTGACCGGCACCTGGGCGCCCTTACACCTGTGATAATCTACTGTTTGATTCTGAAAGATTGCTATAATTAAGCTGTCGGAGATTTGAACTCCGAAGAAGGAGTGAATTATGACAGGAATAATTGGGGGCGTGCTGGGCGCTTTTGGTTTGTCGGCTTCGGCTGGTTTGAATGCCTACATTCCACTATTGGTGGTTTCACTTTTAGCACGGTTCACCAACTTAATTCAGTTGGACGGGCGTTGGGAAGCGTTGCAAAGTTGGTGGATGATTGGCTTGCTGGCGGTTTTGGGTCTGGTTGAATTTGTGGCAGATAAGGTGCCGGCAGTGGACCAGGTAAATGACGCTATTCAATCTTTTATTCGGCCGGTTGCAGGCGCGATTCTTTTTGCAAGTAGTGCGAAAGCGATAACTGATATTCATCCGGTGCTTTCGATGGCTTGCGGTTTGCTGGTGGCGGGCTCGGTTAATGCGGCGAAGTCTTTTGTTGCCAGGCCAGCGGTCGAAGTGACGACAGCCGGGCTTGGGGTGCCGGTTATGAGCGGTTTGGAAGACATTCTGGCGACGATTGTTTCGGTTTTGTCGGTTGCGCTTCCGATTTTGATGGTTATTTTTGTCTTTTTGATGGTTTGGTTAATTTCGGCAATCTTTTCGCGCCGAAAGAAAAAACGTGAAGAAAGTATTTAAAACTTATGGAGGAAGAAATGAGTGAAGATAGAGTAATAATTGACAATGAGCCAAAACGCACTTCGGTGTGGGCGGTAGTTAGTTTGATTTCGGGAATTTCTAATTATCTCGGACTCTTTTTCTTTGGTGCAGTTATCGCCTTGATTACCGGTTATGTGGCAAAGAACGAGATTCGTGACAACAACGGTATGCTCGAAGGCGAGCGTTTGGCGAATGCCGGCGTTATTCTTGGCTGGGTTGGGCTGGGTTTAGCTCTTTTGGCCGTTTGCTTGATTGTTGCGATTGCTGTGGGATTGACCGGGGGTGCAATTTTTGGGATCTTTTCATTCTTAGTCCAATAAATTGACCCTGAAATTGCAACAAAATTGCGTTTTTTTGTAGATAATTTGGTGATAGGATAGATAGCAGCTTAAAATGTTTTTGGATAGGTAGCTGAGAGCAGAAAGGAAGAAATTCATGAACGATCAAAATAATAACAATGACATTCCCAGCAATGAGGCTTGGAATGATATACCGGAACAACCAATGAGTCCGGAAGAACCAATTATTCCGGAACACAATACAGAGCCGGAAGAAAGTGCTCAGGAAACGGAAAAAGTTGAGCCGGTTCCTGTTAGCGAAGTGATACCGGAAGTTGTTTTCCACAGCGAGCCGGAGCCCGCTCAGTCGGCGCCATTTGTTTATGACCCTGTGCTGGATGAGAGTGAGCCTTATATTGATGTAACACCAAAGAATGAGGGCTTCAAGACTGCCCCGGCAGTTGACCCGAGTATCGCAAAACCTCCGGCGGATGATAAGAAGACTACCGGCTGGGTTATTGCATTGATTGTCATCCTGCTTTTGTGTCTCTGTATTTGTTGCGGTGTCATGGTTGTGACGATGATGATTGCCAGCGGCGAATACAGGCTTGACTTTTCATCTTTGCTGAGTCCGGTATTCAGCATGCTGAGATTTTTCTAAAGAGTTAGTTTTTTAAGTAAAAACAGCCGGGTAAAAGTGCCCGGCTTTTTGAGTTTAAAAATTTGTTTCCCATATATGCCAAAAAGGCAATTTTCAACGAGGAAAAATAGGTCCGTCTCGTAAAGAAAAGGCCTACGAATCAATTTTTTCTCCCGCTCCTCGTTTTCTGTTTCCTGTTACCTGGATTCCTTTTACCTTGTAAGGCATTGAACTTTGCTCTCAGGCCAGGCGACGCTAATCTTTTCACCAATGCTGACCGCCTGGGGGGATTGGACGAGCAGTTTTGTTTCTCCAAGGCTGACTTCGAGGCGGTATGCCTCACCCATAAAGACAGCGTCTTGAACGATGGCTTCCAATTGAATCAGATTTTCTTCTCCGCTTTGATTGAAAATGGCATCTTCCGGGCGCAAAAGAAGAACGAGGTCTTGAC
>CAYVOY010000046.1:0-9895 GCA_964453395.1 uncultured Anaerolineaceae bacterium | reverse complement strand
TGGCGCGCCGAATCGTGGAGCTGACCACGCAATATGCGGTTGGCGGCGGTTTGAAGGCGAGCTGTGCCGAGCCTGAAACGCAGGCATTTTTGGAGAAATTCTGGAATCATCGCCTGAATCGGATGGACAGCCGGGTGAATGAATTGAGCGATGAACTCTGCCTGAGCGGCAACCTGTTTTTGTTGCTTACAACTGATTTGAGTGGAATGAGCTATCTGCGGGTTTTACCGGCTGGGGATATTGAAAGCATCATTTCCAGCGAAAACGATATTGAACAAGAAATTGCCTATCACATGCGGACAAAGGACGAAACAGAAGCGGAAGTTTATGCCGCTTACGATCCCCAGAAGGACGAAGCGGATAGTTTCGGAAGGCTGAAGCCGGTCGTCTTGCATTATGCACTCAACCGTCCGAGCGGTTCTCAATGGGGGGAAGGCGATTTGACGCCGGTGCTCAAATGGCTGGCGCGTTATACCGCCTGGCTTGAAGACCGGGTCAGACTCAATCGCTTTCGGAATGCCTTTGTCTATGTGGTCAAAGCGCGTTTTGGGAGTGAGACCGAGCGTTCTGTGCGGCAGTTGCAGCTGACGTCGAATCCGCCCGCACCGGGTTCGGTTTTGGTAACGGACGAAAGCGAAGAATGGAGCGTATTAGCGCCCAAGCTCGAAGCCTTGGATGCGGCAACGGACGGTTTGGCAATTAAGAAAATGATTGCAGCCGGTGTGGGTTTGCCTTTGCACTTTTTGGCTGAGCCGGAATCTTCCACCAAGACTACCGCTGAGGCAGCCGGCAGCCCGACCTATCGCCGCTTTGCCGAAAGACAGCGCTTTATTTGCATGATGCTCGAAGACGTTTTGCAGGTTGTCTTAAAGCGGCGGGCGAAATTTGACCCGCAAATAGACCCCGATCTGCGCGTTCGCGTGGAAGGCGGGGATATCAGTTCGCGTGATAACCGTGAATTGGCGGAAGCGGGAAGTCAAATTGCTCAGGTGGCAAGCAGTCTCTATGAACAGAAGCTGATCGACAAGGAAGAAGTCTTGCGCATAGTTTATCGCTTCATGGGAGAACGAAAGCCAGAAACAGATTAGGAAATGCCCGGATGGCTGGCTTGTGTGGGAGGGTTGGCTATCCGGATTTCGGAAAAAACGGGAATAAAGGAAAAAATGGAAGGAGTTCTATGACTGAAAGACGACAGCGCCTGGCGCTGGAAGTCACCTCGGCAGGCGGCAGTGGCTTTGAAATTTTGGCAATCACTGCCGGAGCAGCGAATGGCTGGCTTTTTCCGGCGGAGGTCTTGCGAGAATCACTGGCACTATGGGACGGAGTGAACTGTTTTGTGGATCACAGCCTCAAAGCGCGTTCGGTTCGTGATATTGCCGGAGTTTTGCGCAAACCGATTTGGGATGAGACAAGTCAGGGGGTTCGGGCCGAGCTAAGCGCTTTTGGACCGTCTTCGGACTTGTTGAAAGAAATCGGTCGCCAGGTTTTGGAAGAATCGGATGAAGCCGCTGTAAAAGTTGGTTTCTCTGCCGACGTACTCTTTCAGGGGAAAAACGGGAAGGTCGAAAAGATTTTGAAAATATATTCGGTCGACTTGGTTTATAACCCGGCTCGCGGTGGAATATTTCTGCGGGCACTCAACCAATTGGGAATCAATCCAATCATAGAAGGAGATTTAAAGATGCCGTTAGAAAACATAAAGACAATCGGTCAGGAAGTTGAGGCGCAGCAAAATGAGCCTCAGGTCGGCAAAGAAAGCAAGACGCTTGAAATTCAGCTTTCGGAAATGCGCCAAATGAAGGAAGAAATGAGCAAACTTTTGCTGGAAAACAGTTTGACGAACAGCAATTTGCCGCAGAGCATGAAAAACAATTTGCGTAAGCAATTCCAAAATAGTAGTTTTAGCCCGGCTGAATTGAGTCAGGCGATGCATGAAGCGCAGACTTTGCTGAGTGAATTGGACGGCGCATCGGTTGTCAAGGGACCGGCACGGATTGAGGGCATGGTTGAACCGGGGGAACGTCTCCAGGCAGCTGTGGATGACCTTATGGGCGCTCCCCGTGAAAAGGGGATGAATAATGCTTCGGTTGCCAAACTTTCCGGGATTCGCGAACTCTACCTCAGCCTGACCGGCGATTATGACTTGCACGGCGGTTATTTCCCGCAACGGGCACGCCTGGCAACGACCGCCGATTTTAGCGGACTGGTCAAAAACAGTTTGAACAAATTGGTTGCCAATACCTGGGAAGAACTCGGCAGAGCCGGTTATGACTGGTGGAAAAACATTAGTGTCCAGGAACATTTTAACAGCCTGCATGAGATTAGCGGCACCTTGATTGGAACGGTAGGCGATTTGCCGTTGATTGAGGAAGGCGAAGATTATCCCCAATTGCAGGTTGGCGATTCGGGCGAGAGTGCTAACTTCAATAAGTATGGCGGTTATATTCCCTTGACGCTCGAACTGATCGACCGCGATGAGACACGCAAGCTGCGTTCCTATGCGCGCGAATTGGCTTCAGCCGGTATGCGTAAGATCTCGAGTTTGGTGGCAGCAATTTTCACTGCCCAAGGCGGAATCGGACATAATCTGGCTGATGGTCAACCTCTGTTCAACGCTAATCTGGTTAGCACGAGCGGAGGGCATGCCAACCTTGGTACCTCCGCTTTGGAAGCTGCAAGCTGGGATTTGGCATCTGCCAAAGTTTTTGCCCAGCCGATGCTGATTAAAAACAAAGTCGATTTATATGGAAGCGGCCCACAAATGGCGGTAAATCCGAAATTTCTATTGGTTCCTCGTGCCCTGCAGTTGAAGGCATTGGGGATTTGCCAGGGAAATTTCGTTCGCGAAGAGGGATATTTTTATGACAATCTCTTGAAGGGGAGTGCCGTACCCTTGGTTGTGCCGGAATGGACAGACCCCAACGACTGGGCAGCAGCCTGCGATCCGCGGGTTGCTCCGGCAATCTTTGTCGGTGAACGTTTTGGTCTGGCTCCCGAGATTTTCATTGCCGGGAATGAGCTTTCTCCGGCAGTTTTCACGAACGATGAGCATCGCTTGAAAGTGCGCCATTATCTGGCGGTTTGGGTGAATGACTTCCGCCCTCTGTTCAAAAGCAACGTTGCCTAAGCGTATAAGGAGAAGAGATGTCGAAATTTGTACTTTTGTTTAGTTCCCGAAAATTTTGGGCGGCTTTGGTCGGTTTGATTTTTATGGTGATTAAAGCCTGGTATCCGGATTTTCCGCTGGATGCTGACCAAATGGCCGGAATTGTCGCCTTGCTGGTTACTTATATCTTAGGTACCGCCTTGGAAGACGGCTTGCGGGCTGAAAACTAAAGTTAGATTAATTATGCCCCTTCGGTTAGAAATGTCCGGAGGGGCAGGAGGTTTGAGATGACAGAAAGAGATGTTAAAAAAATTGTCAACCACCTGATGGGTAAGGACGTGCTCAGCTATCGCTTGAGAGAAGATGGCTTTTTGGTGGT
Organism: uncultured Anaerolineaceae bacterium; assembly: GCA_964453395.1. Lineage (GTDB taxonomy): Bacteria > Chloroflexota > Anaerolineae > Anaerolineales > Anaerolineaceae > Mesolinea. The sequence continues at coordinate 6,410 of CAYVOY010000046.1, read as the reverse complement.
GATAAATTTGCAAGGCTGGAAGGTTACTTTTTCGCCTTCAGAGGTTGAAAAAGCCCTGCAAGCCGGGCAAAGAAAAGCCAAGGTGAGCAATGACTAACTTAGCCGCTTTAATAGTTCGCTTAGGGAATCAGTTTTTAGACCCGCATGGGCTGGCTTTGTCGGAGGATTTGAAAAAAGAAGCTTTTAGGAGCAGTTTGGCAGAGCTGAATTTATCCTTGGGAAAAAATTTTGTCATTTCCGGTTTGGACAGCGAATTGATAAGCACAATCTCTGATGATTGTCTGCCGATTTTGCTCAAAGGTGCTGCGGCGAATGTATTGGAATCACTTTGCTTTCATAAGGAGGTCAGTTTCAGCAATTTGCCCACCAACAATCTGGACCTTGAAAGCTGGGCGAAAGCGTTACGCCAGGAGCGTGACCAAATGCTGGATGGCTTGCGCTTGCGCAGTCTTTCGCAATCCACAGGTCAAGCCTGGGGACACTGGAAGTTGAAAGATCCGGTGGGCTATGACTAATTTGTCGATTGGGCGTTTGGATTTGTCGGATGAGGTAGCTTGGTTGAATTTAACTGGTAATGCCAGCTTGCAGGGCTTGATTGGCTCGGAATATGACTTTCAGCCGTCTGAAGAGGAAACAACGAAAGAGACGATAAAAATCCGTTTGAGAGGCTCCATAGCCCAATTGAGGCTATGGCTGGATCACCTTGAAAATTTTCAGAGGCTTGTGCCGGAGGTTTTCTTACGAATCTGGAAAGACAATCAGGAAGGATACGCATATGCCCGTCTTCGTAAGCTCAGTTTGCAGACTCAGAGCGGACATTTGGCATCCCTTGAGAAAGGTTCGCTGGAAATCAAGCTGAACATAGAACGCGATACGCTCTTCTTTGGCGAAGAATTTCCCTTGCCACTCTCAAATGGTTCGGGAAGCCGCATAATAAACGGCATCACACTCTTCAATCATGATGATGAGGGGCTTGGGCACGACAATTGGTTTCGGATCGATGAGCAGGCGCCGGGATTGAAGAACCCGATCTTGTTGCGTTTGCAAATCGAAAACAATTTCAGTGGTTCAGCTCTGGCAGATTTTTACTTTGGGAGCCTGCCTTATGCCGTTGGAGAAGTGCAACCGACTTTGTCTTTTGAAGCAGAGAATGGCGGTTTGGGTACAGTAATCGGAAATGACCGCGCATCCGGTGGTAAGTATGCTCAGCTCCGCTGGAGTGGGAAGGACTGGCAGACTTTGGGTAGCTGGACGCTGGGACCTATGCTTGTCAGCCAAATCAATAGCGGAACAGTTTTGCCGATTGTGCGGTTTTTCAACCCAGTTGCCTCTTCAGCCTTGCAATTGCGCTTTGTCGTGAAACAGCAGGGACTGCTTGTTTTTGAAGGTGCTCCGGCGCAGGTTAGGCCCGGCGAGGGTTTTGAGGTTTTGGATCCCTTGCGGCTGCCTTTGGGCGAATTGCCGCTTCGCAACTATGCCCTTCAGCATCAACTGCTTTTGCAAGCCAAGCAAAGTGATTCAGGGGAGCATGTTGTGGAATGGGATGATTTTCTACTCCTGCCACAAAGTGGTTTTCTCGGCTTCCATGCGCTTAGCGGTCTGACAAGAGGACAAAAGTTGATTGTGGATGAAATGAGCGGTAAAAGCTGGTCTTTGCAAGATAGCCTGGAATTCAAAAGCCATAACAAAATTGGCAGCGGAATACGTTTGCAAGCGAAAACACCCCAAATTTTTTATTGTTTCCAAAGCGATGCGGAAGGGGCTGCAATGATTGAACGAACAGTTTCAGTCCGTGCCTGGGGCAGAAAACAATGGAGATTGCCATGAGCTGGGCGGTTGAACTATTGGATCGCGAAAATGGGCGTTTTTTGAATTCATCTGAACGTTGCCAACCGGTGAAATTAAGCTGGGACGACTTTTTTGGTCCCAAAGAAGCTCTTATCGTGTGCCCTGCGGAGAGCCTGAGCATGGAGGACTGGAAGCTGCGTTTGGGTCAGGACCTGCGTATCTATGACCCACAAGGCAGGCTGGCATGGTGGGGATATCTGGAAGCGGTCAGCCAAAGTTCCGGCAATTTGGGCTATTCGGTGGATATTCGGAAAATGGCAAACCGGGTGGCGGTGCGTTACCGCGATTCTGTTGATGACGAAGCCGCCGCATTCGCTCAGACTGCCTGGTTTGAAGATTTGGAAAGTCAAGCTATTTATGGGCTAAAAGAGGCTCTCTTTACTTTGAATCAGGCTTCGCAAAACAGCGCAGAACGTTTTGCCCAAATGCGTTTGGCTGAAAAAGCCTTTCCGCAAATTCGGTTAAATCCGAAAGGGCAAACTTCAAAATCTGAAGCAGGGCATTTCCACCTGTTTTGCAAGGGCTGGATGAACAGTTTGAGCTGGCGGATTTGGCCCGGGGTGAATGGACGGATTGAGAACACTGTCATGCCGTCCGGTTTTCAGCCCCTCGGAAACACGGGTAATAATTTGCGCCTGGCACAATCATTTTTGGTTCGGGACAGCTTGAAATTTAACCGAATCTCCGTCCGTTTGCGAAAGGCGGGAGAGCCGGCTGATAAGCTTCGTTTGAGCATTCAGGCAGATTCAGCCGGGAAGCCTTCCGGATTGGCGCTTACATCGGTTTTGATTAGCCCGGAAGATCTTCAGAGCGAAAGCTACAGCTGGCAAAGCCTCAATTTTACGCTTCCGGTTGAACTGACGGGAGGAAAGCCTTATTGGCTGGCAGCTGAGAGGAGCGGTGCGCTAAACGCTGGAAACTATTATCAACTGGCTGTCGATGAAAATCTGAATTTCAAGGAAGGCAATCTGCTCCTCTTTGATCAAACCACTGCCGGTTGGAAGGCGAGATTGCCTGAAGCAGACCTCTTGTTTAAACTAAACGGGGTGCGGAATCAGATGGCACAAATGCGGGATGTCGTGGAATTTGGCGGTAAATTTTTACGCGGGATTGAGGCTCAGATTGGTGAAACGTTTGATTTACCGCCGGTGAGTGAGGAAGTTTGGGATTGCCTGAGAGTATTTCGCTTTTTACTGAACTATGGCAATGCTGACGCTTCTCCGCTTTGTTCCGGCAGCGATCCAAACCGCAAATTGCAAGTATGGCAACGAAAATCAGCTTCAATGGCAGTGCTTCGCTTGGATGAGCAAGCTCGGCTAATTAATCAAGCCGGGCAGGCAGTGGATGCACCCTGGCAGGCAGTCGGTGAATGGATCGTTCCGGATGCTGCCCGACCGCTTTATCTGCGAGGGCTTTCGCTTGAGCCGTCGACAGGGAAAATCCTTTTTAATCCATAACAAAGTAAATGCTCACAAAATGAAGCTGGAAATAGCGGTCAGAATTCTAATAATTCCCTAACGTGACAAATGTCATATGGCTGGTATACTTACTTTCTTATTAAAAATGGCTTAGGGTATATTTCTAATCGAAGTTATGCCGCTAAAACATAAAAACAGAGGTAAAAATGAGTAATATTGCAATTGTAAGTGATTCTTCAGCTTATATTCCAAAAGATTTGGTTAAAAAACACAATCTGACGATTATTCCTTTAACCGTCAATTGGTTGGGAAGGACATATCGTGATGGTGTGGATATTGAAGCTAATGATTTTTACAAACAAATGGCTGAGTCGAAAGAAATGGCGACAACCAGTCAGATTACAACGGGTGCTTTTTTGGAAGTCTTTAAAAAATTGCTCGATGAAGGTAAAGATGTTTTATATTTGGGAATATCAAAAGGCTTGTCAGCTACAATCGACTCGGCAATCGCCGCTAAAAAAGAACTGGGCGATCCTGAGAATCTGATTGTTTGGAATACCAATCTGGTTTCGATGGCACTGACATTGATGGTCTTAGAAGTCGCCCGGGCAGCCGAGAAGGGTGCCAGTTTGCAAGAGTGTTTTGAACTTGCTCAGGACGCATACTCAAGGATTGGCGTTTATTTTACGGTTAACTCCTTGGAATATCTGCATCGCGGTGGTCGAATCAACAGCGCCAAGCGCCTTTTAGGTTCAATTCTCGATTTGAAACCAATTATGATGATTCGCGATGGCAAAATTGAACTGGTGGAAAGTGTTCGCTCACAAAAGAAAGCCCTTTCGCGCATGGTGGAACTGATTGAAAAAGACATCGCCGGATGCAGCCCGGTTCGGATTGGACCTTTCCATGCCCTGGCTTATGACGAAATGCTTGCCATGGAAGCGATCGCCGTGGAAAAGTTGCACCCGATTGAGATTATCCGCTCTGAAGTCAGCCCGGTGATTGGCAGCCATGTCGGACCCGGCACGGTTTCAATGGCATACATCGTCGATAAAGCGGAATAGATTGTTATAGATAAGTGAGTTAAGGGATGGTAGAGATGCCATCCCTTTTTTGTTTATTTTTTGAGGAGTGTTAAGCCGAGCAATTGTAGCGTTGCTCCGAGGCCGTCGTTTTTATCCGTCTGCTTTATCATGAGTCGTTCCCTAAGTTTTTCTGTCAAACTTTCATTGCCCAAGCATACGACTGCCGGAACCAGGCAGGAGAGCAGACTGACTTGACTGAAGCTTTGGTCTTCCATTACGTTTTTAAGGAGCGAGTCGACAAAAGCAGTTAAGTCTGCTTCGATTTGCATAATAGTTTTTTCCGCTTTGCCGTCTTGGTCAAATTTCGCCATTAGACCCAATTGCAGAAGGCTAAAACCAAGCTTTTGAGCTTCGCTTTCCTCTTTGTAAGCATTGAAGTCTTCGATTTTTTCATAAAACGATTGCTTCGTTTCCCCAAGCGGAATCCAGGCGTGGTTAGGGTTGAGGTTTTTGAGACGACGCTCCAAAAAGGCGCTGAAAGGCTGGTTTTCGATTAAATTTTCGTCTTCATCAGAGGTGATTTCGATTAATGCTTGCGCTCTGTCCTCAAGAATTTGCGCATAGTCGAATCGCTTCATCTCAGGCAGATGTTCGAGGGCATAATTCAGGGCAAGAATAAGCCAGGCTTCGGCTTGCAAAGAGGGATCCAGACGAGGCGAACGTGGCATATCGGGCAAGAATTTCCAACTGCTCAAGTATTCTTGTCCATAGGCAGGGTGGGCAAGCACAACTGCGAAAAGCGCTTCGGCTTGTTTTGTTGCGCCGGGGTCCTTTTCAGACATCAGGGCAGTCAGGAAAATCGCGAAAGCCTGGGTTTGTGTCGTGGCAACCAGTTGATAACGCAAGCCGTTTCTCTCGACGCCTGTGCGAAGGAAGAGCCCGCGCTTATCTTCGGTTTCGAGCAGTCTTTCAGTTTGCCAGCTTTGGTAAAGTTCCCGGACTTGGCTTGACTTGCCTGCATTTTGCCTGCTATCTGGTGATGGTTTTTCTTCAGCAGAACGAGGTTCAATTTGCTCATTCTCTGGAATTGGGGCATTAGGCAGGATTCTTTCTTCCGATTTCACCTCTGCTTTTTGCTTTCGGCGAATCATCACAAAGGCTAAAACAAAAAAGACGATGAGCAGCAAAACGCTGAGAATTATCCGGACGAGATAAGTTGCTTCAGTAGTGTCAAGGTTTGGAAACATGTGTTTATTCTAACAGAAAGCCACCGGTTCGATGGCTTTCATTCCTTTTGATTTTGTTTGTACGGACAAAGCTTTGACCGATTTAAGGTTCGTCGGGTGGCGCAATCGTCGGTTCAATCGGAGGTGGTGGCGTTTCCGTGGGAAGCGGCGGCGGCGTTGGCGTAGCGATATCCGTTGGGGTCGGTGAGGGTGTTTCGGTTGGCGTTGGTTCCGGAATCTCCAGCCTCAAAACCCATTTTTTCTGCACTTCCGTGTTTTGCGTGCTGTGCATGGTAACCCTAAGCGTAATCACCGTTTCATCAATATCGCTCAAATCCCAACGAATAATTTCAGAGGGCGAGCTGATTGGATAGGTAATCCAATCGGGAACAATGCGATGCCATTCACTCGGATCGGTGCCGCTACCCCAATGCAAAATCACCTGCTTAAAGTTTGCAGTCGCATTCAAAACACCGCTTATGACAAATGGATTATCGCGAATAACTACTCCATCGCCAATGCCATGCAATTCAATGATTGGCTTCGGGTCGTCTGCGCGGCATTCTCTTTCCGGTTTGACCACCAAAGGATCGGGGAAGCCTTTTCCGCTTGCCCAATCTCTCCCCGGTTGTGTCTTCAGCCATTCAATCGCCGATTTATCCTCAACATTGATAGCCAAAACCTCTTTTGTGTAATCCGGGCAAGACGAAGACGCGCTTAAACCCGTCCAGGTATCGACAAAGGCTTTGTACCAAAGATCCTGATCTTTTTTGAGTGGTGCCTGATCTGAGGCGAAAATTTCGTTTTTATAAGCCGGACAATAATCACTCGGTTGGGCGCCGGATATTGCATAAATTTGGTAATCAACAATCCCGGCCGGGCGCGCAAAAGCT
>CAYVOY010000045.1:4754-10063 GCA_964453395.1 uncultured Anaerolineaceae bacterium | reverse complement strand
ATGTATGACCGAATTTTTAAGTTACCATGAAATTGACGCCGCGACTGATGCGGTGCGTGCCCGATTGACCACAGAACCCGAAATTGCGCTAATTCTTGGCTCCGGGCTGGGTGAATTGGCGGAATCCATCGAAAACCCGGTTATCATCCCCACCCATGAAATCCCGTTTTGGCCTCAGTCAACAGTGCCCGGTCATAAGGGGCGTTTGGTGATTGGCGAATTGGAAGGCAAGCAAGTTTTGGTTCTTCAGGGGCGCACGCATTATTACGAAGGACACAGTGTTTCCAAAATCGGTTTGCCCATCCGCGTAATGCAGCGTTTGGGAATCAAAACTTTGATTTTGACGAACGCTTCCGGCGGTTTGCACGACGATTTTTACCCGGGCGATATTATGTTGATTAAAGATCATCTGTCGCTTATGCCAATGGCCGGAGAGAACCCTCTCCGTGGCCCCAATTTAGATGAATTTGGCCCGCGCTTTCCGGATATGAGTGCGATTTACAATCCTGAACTGATTGAATTGGCGGAAGACGTCGCCAGCGGTCTGGGCTTAAAACTTCATAAGGGTGTTTATGTTTTCTTGTCCGGACCCTCTTTTGAAACGCCGGCTGATTGTCGTTTCCTGAAGATGGTTGGCGTGGATGCGGTCGGGATGTCAACTGTGCCCGAGGCGATCGTTGCCAAACATGGCGGGATGGATATTCTCGGATTTGCGACAATTACTAATAAGATTGACCCGGATGGTACGAACAAAGCAAGCCACGAGGAAGTACTTGAGGTTGGCGACCAACTTGCACCGAATTTAATGAAAATTATCCGGGGAGTTCTTCGTCGGCTATAATTTCGGTTACAAATGAATTACGTCATTCAATTTTTAGCGGAATTTGAAGTTCCGATCTATTTAATGCTGGGTATCGTCGCCTTGATTTATTTGCGACGAATATTGATGGCTCTGCAGGAAAAGCGCTCCGCGATCTTCGGTTTGGAGCGCGAAGCAGCGCAACGGAAGGTGGTTAGTGCCAGTACGGTTTTGATTTTGGTTGGCTTGCTGACGGTTGGCGAGTTTGTCGTGGCTACTTTTTTGGCCGGTGAATTGGCTCAGGAACCTACTTTTGCGACGGCTACAATCGAAGTTCTGGCCACGCCAACCGTAACGCTGGGCCCTCCTCCCGAAGGAGCAACTCCGACACCGACACTTTATCCTCAGGTTCAACTTGAGGGGATTGAAAGCAATTGTATAAACGATGTTCTGGAAATTGAAAGTCCGGAGCATCTTTCAGAAGTTTCGGGTGTGGTTGAATTGATTGGCAGCGTTAATACGGAGAATTTTGGATCGTATAAATACGAATATTCGACGATGGAAGCCGATTGGCAAACCATTGCAGCCGGAAGCGGTGTTCGGATTGACGAAAGCCTGGGTAATTGGTATACCAACGACCTGGAACCCGGCGAATATATGCTCAGATTGGTCGCTTTGGATAATGACGGTGTTGAACAAAGTGCCTGTGTGATTCAAGTTAGTATTCCGGCAGAATAGAAGAGGTAAAAAATGGCATTGCTCAAAGTTCTCATTGCAAACAGCAATCATTATGATGATATGTTCGGGCTGGATCATAGTTTCAAGAGCCATTACGCCTATCGAATGCGGGCAAATGTGGAAAATCAAAATTCTTCTTTTAATTTTGAACCAATCAAGTTGCCTCGAGAAGTGCATTTGAGCTATATGCGCGATAAAAAATCTTTGTTAAAAACCTGGGACGATGCCAGCTTGATTTATGCTGGTATGCTTGAAGATGTTTTGGTTAGCTATATCACAATCGATGCGAAAAATTTGCCAATGACGGCACGAATAACAAATTTGGTTGTGATGCCGGAAGTCAGGCAGAGTGGCATTGGCCGAACGATGCTGGCTGCGGTGGAAGATTGGGGCGCGAGGCAGGGTTTGCATCGGGTTTTGCTCGAAATTCCGATGCGCAATTATCCGATGGTGGAATTGGCTCTCCGTTGTGGTTATGAGATTTGTGGTTTTATGGAACAATATTTCCCTAACGAGGACCCAGCACTTTTCTACCAGAAACGTCTGGCATAAGCAGAGATTTTTATGACTTTAACGCTTAATCTTTCTTTGATACTGGAGACTCTGAATCAAATCCTAAATGCAGGTGTGGCAATTACTGCTATTGCCTTGCTGATGTATGTCACCGGTTTCAATTTCAAAGATCGGATTGTGCGGATATTTTTGCTGGTATTACTTTGTTTGGCTTTGATTTATACCAGTGAAACGGTTGTGGTTGTTACTGACCAACCTAAGTTTGTTCAATTTTGGCTTCAAATGAAATGGGTTGGCTTGATGATTCTGCCGGCAGTATTTTTTCATTTTTCAGACCAGTTGTTAACTGTTACCGGCCGTCCAAGCCGGGGCAGACGGAAAACCTTTGTGGTTGTAGCCTATGTTGTTTCAATAATCTCAGCGATTTTGATTTTCTTTGGAGTGACAATTGGTGGTTTGGCAGCAACGAAAGCGCCGATGGCTTACTTGGAAAGAAATCAGACCACTTTTTACTTCGGACTCTTTTATATTTTGGTGATGATGCTGGTTAGTTACAACCTGATTCGGACTTTGATTCGAACCAGTACCAAGACCGGCATGCGCCGGATGATTTACCTGATGGTTGGCGTTGCTGCGATTGCGATTAACAGTGTCACTTTTTTGTATCACGGGAACAGCTGGTTTGGCAAACATCCGCATTGGTTTTGGCTGCTTAGCATCATCGGTTCAGTTATTACCGGTTTATTCATCATTGTGATGACTTATACGGTCTCTTTTTTTGGCCTGCGTTGGACAGATCGGCAAATCAAGAGTCGTTTGTGGCGATGGCTTTTGAGAGGTCCGCTTACCGCAGCTATCGTTTTAGCCTTGGTGACAATTACGCGGCGTTATGGCGAGCGCTTGGGCAACCCTTATATATTTTATGTTCCGATTGTAATTGTAGGCAGTATTTTGTTGATTCAGTATGCCATTAATATTGTTTCGCCTTTCGTGGAAAAGCACTTTTTTTGGGGTTCTGACAGGGAAGACCTGGAAAGAATTCAAAACTTGCAAGATCGGATGCTCACGAATCGGGATTTGCAGCAATTGCTTGAGACGATCGCCGCCCTGATTAGCGACCGACTTCCGGTTTCGGCTGGTTTTATTGCCGTTTTGGAGGGTGATAAGGTGAGCCAGGTGGTTACGACCGGCGAGCAAAAAGTGATTGATGAACTGAAAATTGATGAAACTTTCATCAAACAAGTGCAGGAAGTTGAGCAAGAAGACGCTTTGTTTGAATGGGAAGGTTTGTATTTACTACCTTTGCAAATTGAGCTTGAAGATGGCAAGCAACACTATCTTGGTATAGGCGGTTTTATCAAAAATGAGGATAGAGAGCCGGAGGAAGAGGACAGGCAAGCTATCTTGGAATTGGTTGAGCGAGCGACTTTGGCGATTAAAGACCATGCCATCCAAAAGCAAGTGATTGAAAATTTATTTTCCTTGCAAACGGAAGTTGATGCCCTGCAAAACTTCCGTGCTATCTCCAGTTTCAAAATGGAATCGCTTGAGAGTATTGAACAAAGCGAGCTGCCCGAAGGAATGGAAAGCTGGGTGAAGGATGCGCTGACCCATTATTGGGGCGGACCGAAATTGACAAGTAACCCACTTTTGCAACTTAAGGTAGTTGAGGACGAAAGCGAAAATATGGAAGGCAACCTCACGAATGCCCTTCGGGCAGTTTTGACCGAAGCAATCGAGATGACAAAACCAAATGGTGACCGAAAATATACCAGTGAATGGCTGCTTTATAACATTTTGGATCTGAAATACCTGCAAGGGAAAAAGGTTCGGGAAGTCGCCCGAAAGCTGTCAGTTTCTGAAGCTGATCTTTATCGCAAACAAAAAATTGCCATCGAAAATGTGGCTCAAAAAATTGCAGACTTAGAAGCTGATGCGCATGTTGTCAATCAAGATAAAGAAGCAGACAGCAAGCCTGAAGAGCAATCTGAAGAACGTCAAGAAAAATGAAGCAATTCTGGCACGGATATTGTAAGGTAAAGACTGAATAATTTGCATTTAAGCGGAGTTTATTGTGGCGCAAAATCAGACGAAACCAAAAACTGAAAGAATCACCAAAGCTAAAAAGCTGGAATTGCAGCAGCAGGCAGAAGCTGAGGCCGAAAACCGAGAGAAGCAGAAAATAAAAAACCAGCGGATGCTTTGGGATCTGGTGGCAATACTGCTGATAGTTGTTGGTGCAATTTTAGTTCTGGCGGTTCTTGGTATCACTCATGGCAAGTTGGTTGACCAATCAGTATCTGCCTTGAAGCGCTGGTTTGGATGGGGGCGTTATCTGATCGGTGAGCTTTTCTTTCTGAGTGGCTGGTTTTTGCTGCTTTGGAGAAAACAACCACCGAAAAACTTCCGATTAAGTCGGGTGATTTTGGTTCAATTGGGCATCTTTCTTTTGCTTGGAGCATTCTCAGCTTTCGCAAACGACTCCGTTTCCATGGTAAATGCCGGAAAAGGTGCGGGTGGTATCGTTGGTTACGGCTTGGCTTATCCTTTGAAAAGTTTGGTGGGGAACTTTCCAGCAGCTATCATTATGGTGGTCTTATCTCTAATTCTTCTGGTCTTAGGCTTTCGCCTTGCCGGCAAAATCGAGCGTTGGGCAAAGGGCGGAAAGATAGCTAGCGAAGTTGAGCCACAAACTATGCTCGAAGAAGAAAGCCCAACCTCTGAATTTGTCAGCCTTGTGCCTGATAAACTTGAAAAAGTGGAAACAAGAAAAACGGAAACTGCTAAAGTTAAATCGCAAATGGAATTACCGCTGGCATTTAGAAATGGCAGCTTGATTGACAATAACAAAGCCAAAAAAGAGGTGCCGCTTAAACCACGTTCGGACGAATTGCCTCCCCTGAATCTGCTTGATGCCGAAAAATCTGTGATTGCTAATCTGGCGACAATTAATACGAACGCTGCATTGCTTGAACAAACTTTGGGGGATTTTGGTATGCCCGCAAAGGTGGTTGGCTATCGGGCAGGCCCGACAGTTACGCAATATGCAGTGGAACCGGGTTATTATGACAAACGCAATACCGAAGAAAAAATGAAAGTTCGGATTAAACAAATTTCCGGATTGGGAAAGGACCTGGCTTTAGCTCTCAAGGCAGAACGCCTGCGCATCGAGGCACCTGTCCCGGGAGAATCTTATGTCGGTGTTGAAGTGCCTAATAGTGAGCATACTGTTGTTAGACTAAAGCCTTTGCTTGAATCG
>CAYVOY010000045.1:0-4654 GCA_964453395.1 uncultured Anaerolineaceae bacterium | reverse complement strand
GGCGTGATGGTTTCTGATCAGGAAATCAATAAAGTCATCGACTGGTGGCAAAAACAAGAAATTAAAGAACGCGGTACAGCGATGAATTTAAATTTAACGGATATCGGAAAACAGAGTGCTCAGTCCGATTCTCGACCTGAAGCAGAAGATGGGGTGGAGGATGATGTGCCCTGGGAAACCGAAGTCCAAAATAAGACAGAGGATGATGGCGACGAAAAGTTGATTCAAGAAGCGACTGAGCTCGTTCGGCTCAAGCGACGGGCAAACACTTCATTTTTGCAACGTAATTTGCGCTTGGGTTATCCGCGGGCAGCCTGGTTGATTGATCAGCTTGAAGGTCGAGGCGTTTTGGGTCCGGCAGGCAGCGGTAAAAAAGAGCGTGAGATACTTTTGCCCGAGTTGGGTGAAGAAGATGGAGAGAACATAGACGAATGAGTGAAAAAGCAAAAGGAAAGAATCCTGTTGAAGACTTTTTAAGGAAAACCTTTAATGAGCCATTGAACTGGATTGCCTCGAAACTATTGAAGATAGGTTTGACCCCCAACCACATCACCTTTTTAGGGCTGCTGGGCAATATCGGCGCTGCGGTTTTAATTGGCTTCGGTCATATACAATGGGCTGGCTTGTTGGCGGTTTTGATGGCACCTTTGGATGCGGTTGATGGGGCAATGGCGCGCTTGCGCGGTGTAAGCTCAAAATTTGGGGCATTTTTTGATTCGGTTATCGACCGTTATGATGAAATTGTCTTGCTTGGTGGTTTGTTAGTCTGGTTTTATTTTCAACAAAACTTTTTGGGCGTTATTTTAAGTTTTCTGGCTGCTATAGGGGCAATGCTGGTTTCTTATACACGAGCCAGGGCAGAAGGTCTGGGCATTTTTACTAAAGTTGGAATTATGACCAGAATTGAAAGGGCGATAGTTTTAATCCTTGGACTCTTGATTGGAAAACCTATCTGGTCTGTTGGTATAATCGCCGTGTTTGCAAATATTACAGCTATTCAGCGCATCGTCTACGTTTGGCGAGAATCACAAGCTGAATAATCCGTTATTTCGGAGGAAGGATTGTTATGCCACCAGGTATCAGTATTGGCAGCTTTACAATTACATATTATGGAATTATCATCGTTTTCGGGGCTATTCTCGGTTCGTTATTGGCATCCCGACTAGCTAAAAAGCATGGTCAGGATAGTGAGATCATTCTCGACGTTTTGCCCTGGATATTGATCGCTGGAATCATCGGTGCCCGTCTTTGGCATGTCTTCACGCCCTCGGCTTCAAATATTGCTGCCGGTATTACCACTGAATATTACTTTAAAAACCCACTCGAAATTCTGGCTTTGCGAAAAGGCGGCTTGGGAATTATGGGTGGTGTTATCGGTGGTGTAATTGCTATGCTTATTTATTGCAAAGTCAAAAAGCTCAATTTTTTGCAATGGGCAGATTATATCGCTCCGGGACTTTTGGTTGCTCAGTCGATTGGTCGCTGGGGTAATTTTTTCAATCAAGAGGTTTATGGGCGTCCCTCCACATTGCCCTGGGCGATTCGAATTGACCTACAGCATCGCATGCGTGGTTTTGAAGCCGTCGAGACCTACCATCCACTCTTTTTATATGAAAGTCTTTTAAGTCTGATTGGAGCGGGCATTTTGGTTCTGATTGGCGAAAAATTAAAGGACAAGTTGTATAAGGGCGATCTCTTCCTCGGTTATCTGGTTTGGTATCCGACTATGCGTTTCTTCCTTGAGTTCCTGCGTCTTGATCCTTCTCCAGTCAATGGGATTAACATCAATCAAACGGCGATGTTGATTGTTGCGATTGTTGCAACGCTTGTTTTGATTTTGCGTCACACAGTTTTTTCAAAAAAACTGGCTGAAAAAGAGGAAAAAGAACGTGAATTAATGGACACAAAATTGGGAACTACTTTACAAGAACTCAATGAGGAAGCCCTGGCTGATCAAATTGAAATCCAGTTCTTCGAAGATGTTGACGATTTTGATGAAGTCCTAGATCTGGATGAAGAACATCAAGAATTAATCGACGGTGAAGAAACTGAAGATTTCGTAGAAATTGCCACTTTGGACGATGATGTGGAATTGTTAAATGGGGAACTCAATGAAATCGATGAAAACTTTGATGAAGATAGTTCAGACGAAAATTAATAATTAATTTGAATATATAAAGACGGCTCGTCTTTGAGGTGAGCCGTCTTTTGTTTAAGTTTTATCTGTAATAGTTTTCGACTAAACTAAATCGAATCCGCCGGCAACAATGATGAATTGACCGGTGGTGTAGGATGTGGCATCCGATGAGAAGAAAATAATCGGGCCATTTAATTCACCCTGAGCACCCGGGCGGGAAGCCGGGGTGAGGGCATTGTACATGTTCATAAAGCCCTGATGCTGGAAGAGGGTGTCGGCAGTCATTTCAGACATGAACAAACCGGGTCCAAGAGCGTTTACGGTAATGTTATCTTGTGCATAGGTGGCAGCCATGCCTTTGGTCAAACCTAAGACTGCAGCTTTTGATGTGTTATAAACGTGGCGAACGAGTGCATCGCCTTTATCAGCCAGAACGGCGTTGATAGAAGCAACATTGACGATGCGGCCATATTTGTGTTCTTTCATTTGGGGAATCAAATATTTGCACATCAGGAAGATGCCTTTGACGTTAATATCCATTGATTGATCCCATTGTTCGGTGGTCAGATTTTCGACCGAACCACGCTGGGCGATACCGGCGTTGTTGAGCAGGATGTCGACTTTGCCAAAATGGTTCAAAACTTCTTCACAAGCGGCTTTAACGCTGGCTTCGTCAGAAACATCACACTGAACGGCCAGGGCTTTGCGCCCGGTGGCTTCAATTTTCTTAACCATTTCATCGAGGCGATCTTTACGGCGGGCAAGCAAGGCAACATCAGCACCGGCTTCGGCATAAGCCATGGCAGCATCGGCACCTAAACCGCTCGATGCACCGGTAACTACAGCAACTCTTCCAGTCAAATCAAAATAATTCATTTCACATTATCCTTTAATAGTTTTATTGTGGAAAAGCTCTCGATTTTCATGCGGGAGAAGTCCGTTTTGATCAAAAAATCTTAGAGCGCCTTCCATTCGTTAAATATATCACAAACTGATCGGTGGTGCAAGCCGAACCGCAATCGGAACATTTCTATTTACCATGAAAAACAGGGAGCCAGGAACGGAGAGCAGGGAATAGGGAGCAGGGAACCGGCAATTCTCATGCTGGACCTGTCCGAATCAATCATAAGAATTGCTGGGCACTATCTTTTTTCACTCGTCCTCGGTGATTTTGTGTTAAACTTCATGGAACTTAGAAAGAGAAAATTATGTTTATAGATTCAGTAACGATTTGGGTCGCTTCCGGAAAAGGTGGCGACGGACTGGTGCATATGCACCGCGAAAAATTTAAGCCAAGAGGCGGGCCGGACGGCGGCGATGGCGGTCGGGGCGGTGACGTTATTTTGAAAGTCAACCCGAAAATGAACGCGCTCAACCGCTTCCATTACAACCAAAAGTTTCCTGCCGAAGCAGGCAAAAACGGCGGACCTTCCAACCGGAGCGGTAAAAGCGCGCCAAATTTGGTGATTGAGGTTCCGCCCGGTACGATTGTCTATAATGACGAAACTGCCGAATTGATTGGCGACCTGACCGGTGCCGAACAAAGTTTGACGGTCCTCAAAGGCGGACGTGGCGGACGCGGTAATCAACATTTTGCCACCAGCCGAAACCAGATGCCTCTGACAGCTGAAAGAGGCGAACCGGGCGAAGAATTGAACCTTAGGCTTGAATTGAAACTGATTGCGGATGTTGGCCTGGTAGGGCTGCCAAATGCCGGAAAATCTTCGATTTTAGCCGCGACAACCAACGCAACACCCAAGATTGCCAATTATCCTTTTACGACCTTAGAGCCAAATTTGGGTGTCGTTCAGCTTGATTTTGACCACAGCATGGTGATGGCGGATATCCCCGGACTGATTGAAGGGGCATCCGAAGGCGTCGGTTTGGGCTATGACTTTTTGCGGCATGTTCAGCGAACGCGCTTGCTGATTCACGTTTTAGACGGCTGGAGCGAAGATCCTTATGAAGATTTTCTGACCATTAATAGTGAATTGGATATGTTCGATGAGAGACTCGGAAAAATTCCTCAAATTGTCGTTTTGAACAAAATGGATTTACCGGATGTTGCTGAAAAGTACCCGGCTCTGAAGGAACGTTTTGAAAAAGACGGAATAGAGCTGGCAGCGGTTTCGGCTGTCAGTCGTTTGAATTTGAAAGAATTGATGTGGAATGCTTATAACAAGCTCCAGGAATTGCCGCTTGAGCAGGTTGAGACCGCATTGCCGGTATATCGCAGCGATGAAGACCCGGATGCTTTTGAGATTGAGAAGACGGATGAGGGTTATCTTGTTACCGGTAAGCGCATTGAGCGAGCAGCAGCGATGACTTTCTTTGACCAACCCGGTTCGGTTCGTCGCTTCCAACGCTTTATGACCGGCATCGGGGTGGAAAAAGCCTTGCGTCAGGCAGGGATTGAATCCGGCGACAGCGTTTTGATTGGCGAATGGGAATTGACCGGGGAAGAGTAATAAGAATAAAAGACAAAGCCGCTCAATTTTAATTGAGCGGCTTTTTTGT
>CAYVOY010000044.1:0-10187 GCA_964453395.1 uncultured Anaerolineaceae bacterium | reverse complement strand
GTGGCGACACCATTCAATTGGCCCATGGTCAGAGCATTACGATCAACGACCTGCCTAAAGATGCAACTTACACTGTTGTCGAAGCTGATTATTCGTCCGAATGGTACGAATTGGTCCATACCGGCGCTGACGGAACGATTGTTGTCGATGAAACCCAGGTGGCAGCTTTTACCAATACCAGAAATGTCGGCTTCCTGACCATCAGCAAAACCGTCGAAGGAAACGGTGGCGATCCGAACAAACTCTTTAGCTTTACGGTAACTTTTGAAAACGCTCCGGGTGAATATCCCTACGTTGGTGCCGGTGGTGCCGCAAATGGCACAATCAAGAGTGGCGATACCATTCAACTCTCCCATGGTCAAAGCATTACTATTGGCGAACTGCCCAAAGATGCGAAATACACCGTCGTTGAAGCGGATTATTCTGCTGATGGTTATATTTTGACCTATACAGGCGCCGAAGGTGACTTTGAACTTGATTTCGAACAAGTTGCCGCATTCACGAACATTCGCGAAATTGGCACACTCACAATCAGTAAGTTGGTTGAGGGCAATGGTGGCGACCTTACAAAACTCTTTGCTTTCACCGTGACCTTTGAAAACGCCCCCTACACCTACCCCTATGTTGGTTTGGGCGGTGCGGCCGATGGCACAATCAAGAGTGGCGACACCATCTATTTAGCCCATGGTCAGAGCATCCTTATCAACGATTTGCCTAAGGGCGCGACTTACACCGTTGTTGAAGCTGATTACTCTGCTGATGGCTATATTTTGACCTACACCGGTGCTGAAGGAACAATCGACGTTGATGAGGCTCAGGTCGCCCGCTTTACAAACACCCGCGAAATTGGCAGCCTGACAATCAGCAAGACCGTTGCCGGCAATGGTGGCGATCACAGCAAACTCTTTGCCTTCACGGTTACTTTTGAAAATGCTCCCTACACTTACCCATACCTTGGTTCGGGCGGTGCAGCAAATGGCACAATCAAGAGTGGAGACACGATTTATTTAGCCCATGGCCAGAGCATCACTATCAACGATCTGCCCAAAGATGCGACATATACCGTTGTTGAAGCGGACTACTCGGTAGATGGTTATATCCTGACCCACACTGGCAGCAATGGAACAATCGTTGTAGACGAAACGCAAGTTGCCGCCTTCACAAATACCCGCAATGTTGGCGAGCTGATTATCAAGAAGACCGTTACCGGCGATTTGGGTGATAGAGCCCGCTATTTCACCTTCGTGGTCGAATTCTTCAATGACAATAACAGAACTTACCAATATCATGGCAGCAAATCCGGCTCGATTAAGAGCGGCGAATCAATTTTGCTCAAGCATGATGAATATGTCGTCATCGAAGATGTTTTGGTCGGCACAAGCTTCAAAGTTACCGAAGTAGAAGCCCATCAACACGGTTATGGCACAAGCTTCACCGGTACGGAAGGCGTGATGGATACCGCAGGTAAGACAGCTGCCTTTGTAAACTGGCGCAGCTCGGTTCCGAATACCGGCGATGACAACACCGCAAGTATCGGAAGATTAGGCTTGATGGTTTCTATACCATTGTTGCTGGTTTCTTCCGGCGTCTATGGCGTATTAGAAGCCAAAAAGCGCAAGAAAAACTTAAGTTAAGTATCTAGTTAAGATTATGGGCTGGGGCTCTTTCAGGACCCCAGCCCAATTTTCCCCAAGGTCTGTAAACATGAATCAGGAAACTGAAAATAAACCCGTCGGAAACGATGAAACAAAAAACAAAAAAGCGCCAAAAAAATGGCTCTCTTTCTTATTGCCCGTGCTAATTGGCTTAAGCCTGATTGCCGTTGTGATTTTTGCCGTTATGACCTTCCGGGTGGAAAAGGAATATAAGGCTGGCAATGATTATTATGATAGTATTCGCAGTGACCAGCTTGCCTTAGCCCATGTCCAGTTTAATTCCGAAATCGCTGAAAGCACGCCAGAAGAGCAGCCTGATTCGGAAGAACTGGAACCGATTCGGAAAAGCAAAATGGACTTTTCTTATTTAAGAACTGTCAATGAGGATGTCGTAGCCTGGATTACAGCTGAGGGTTTGCCGATCGACTTGCCCGTGGTTCAGGGCGATGATAATGACTATTATCTGACCCATCGCTTTGACCGTGAGCCCAATCGTTTGGGCACCTTGTTTGTTGATATGCACAACGAGCCAGATTTTTCGAGTAAAAACACCGTAATTTACGGCCACAACATGAACGACGGCTCAATGTTTGCTTCGCTCGTCAACTATAAATCGCAGGAATTTTATAACGACTTCCCCACAATGGACATCTTTACCCCACAAGGTGATTACACAATCGAGATTTTCGCCGGGCATCTTGCAGACGGTAATGACCCATTCATTCAATTCGATTTCAAAGATGATATGGATTTCATGACCTACATTACTACCCTAAAAGTAATCTCAACCTTTGAAAGCCCGGTTGAGATAAGCGTTGATGATCAGATAATAACCCTTTCCACCTGTACGGAAGATTTTAACAACGCTCGCTATGTGCTCTATGGAAGGCTTGTTCCTAAAAATTAAAGCAGGGAGCGGGAAAATCAGGAAACGGGAAACAGGGAGCCGGAAACGGGGAGCTGGAAGCCGGAAAATCTCTCGTAGGAAAGTCGCCCACGCCCCCCCCGAGGTTTCCATTTTAGTACCCTGAGAACCAACTTTGAGGCGGTAATAATCGTGTAACATTAGAAACCATAAGTGTATAGGGCGAGATTGAAAATGGTCTAACCTTGATATTGTTATGCGTTATCCCATTTTCAATCCGCCTGTGTTTAGATTTCATTGACT
The DNA here is from genome assembly GCA_964453395.1 of uncultured Anaerolineaceae bacterium. Lineage (GTDB taxonomy): Bacteria > Chloroflexota > Anaerolineae > Anaerolineales > Anaerolineaceae > Mesolinea. Next base: position 7,364 of record CAYVOY010000044.1, on the reverse strand, counting down.
ATATGTATCAGAAATCCGGATTATGTGTTAATTGTACGGGTAGTGTGTAATGTAAGTTTATATGAACCCGAAAAACAGGCGGACATCGTCCCCGAACGAAGTGAGTGGTTTTGAAGGCATAAGAGGTTTCCGATATTAGTATCCAGAAAACAATCTTCTTTCTCGTTGAAAAGGCCTTTTTGGTAAAAATGGGAAACTTAGGTTTGAAAATGGATAAGACCGAACTTTATCCCTTAAATAAAAAAATGACCTCGGCGCGAGTCGAACGCGCAACCGTCTGCTCCGCAAGCAGGTGCTCTATCCATTAAGCTACGAGGTCTCTCAGTATTAGAAGCACTATTCTAACCCTGAACCAGCCCAAGGTCAAGCATTTCGCATTAGTTTGTGTTATTCTCCAGCGATAATGTCACCCCCTTAATTTATCAGCGATTATGTCATCCCTTGAAAAAAACGCCTTCATCACGCGTCAAGTTCCAGATTCCAAATTATTATTTTACAGGGTCCACTAAAAAAACAAGCCAACAGAAAAAAGCAGGAACGATGCTTCGTTCCTGTTTTAGAATCTTGAAGTTTCGAAACAACTATCTTGCCGTGTTGATCGGCATGATGACGTGGGTGAAGTTTTCATCACCGACCGGACGGAGAAGTGCGGGGGTGTGAACAGCATTCGTTTCGAGCAAAACATTTGGTGTCTTTATAACTTCCAAAGCTTCGCGTAAATAGCGGATGTTAAATGATATTAAGAGCGGGATGCCATCTACTGAGGCATCAACCATAACTTCCGAAGAACCGGTTTGTTCGGAACGGGCAGAAATTTCCAAAACAGAACCTCTGTCACCTTCGCCTTCGGGCTGGATGTCAAGTTTGGCAATATAACTGCCTTCACGAGCGATAATTTCGGTCTGTTTACAGGCTTTTAGCCATTGGGAGGTCGAAAGCACGGTGCGGGTTTTGAAACTTGGCGGGATGATAGCGCTGTAATTGGGGAAGCTGCCTTCGATCAATTGTGACACCAACTGGGCGTTCTTGAGGTGGAAAATCACCTGACCGCGACCGGCAGGGAAAGCCATCAGAAGGCTTTCATCACCATCGCCAGCAATCCGGCTGAGCTCTGAAAGTGCACGGGCCGGCACCAGGGCTTCAAAGTTTTGAGCGACTTTATTTGCTATTTCCGATTTGGAAATTGAAATTCGGTAGCCATCAGTTGCTGCCATCTCAAGCGAATTACCGTTGAAGGTCATGTGGACACCGGTCAAATTCGGGCGGGCGTCATCTGTCGAAGCAGCAAAAACAACCTGTTGAATTTGTTCTTTGAAGTTTTCAACATTGAGCGGAATAGCATCATCCAAATCTGCGCTTGGCATGGGTGGAAATTCCTCAGCACTGATGCCTTTAATGTCGGTATTGAGCGAGGCACAACGCACATTCAGGGTCAAAGTGCGTTCATCGACCGTCAGAGTAACTTCTTCGTTAGGCAAATTGCTGACCATGTCGCTAAAAGTTCTGGCTGGAACGGTGATTCCGCCTTCCTCTTCAATTTTCGCGCCAATCCAGGAGCTGATTCCCAGTTCGAGGTTGGTCGCAGAGAGGCGCAGCCGACCGTCATCGGTCTGAATCAGAATGTTGCCGAGCACTGCCAAGGTGCTTCGCGAACTTACTGCCCGTGAGACGGTGCTGACACCATGCGCGAGTTGTTGTTGTTGAACGATGACTTTCATTAGAACCTCCAATGATGATATCTTTAGAATTTGTTAAGTATACTCTGTAAGGTGGCTTTTTTCCAGAAAAACACAGATTAATGCTCCTCAATGTTATAATCAACCACGATTTTATTAATGAAAATGACTATGAACTTGTTTACTTCAAAACGTGCAACGAAGACGCTCTATAGCCTTTACATATTTTTTATTTTTGCTGCTTTGGGAACACTTATAAACTATATCCCGCTATATTATGATGAAATTGGTTTTAATGGAGTCCAGATTAGCGCAATAAACGTTTTGGGTTCTGCGGCTTTAATTTTAGTGGCACCCCAAATTGGCTTTGTGGCAGATCGGGCAAAGAGCAAACAGCAGGTTTTGCTCGCCGGGCTTTTGATTTTCGCCTTTTCGCTCGGAAGCATCCCTTTACTTAAAAGCTTTATTCCAATTTTGCTCTTGTGGATTATCTATCGCACGATTTCGGGCCCGCTTTATTCCACCTCGGAAAATCTCTCCTATTCGGTAGCAGCCAAAACTTCCGAAAAAGGAAATTCGAGTTTTGGTTCAATCCGCCTTTGGGGTTCGGTTGGTTTTGCGCTGGCAACCTGGCTGGCTGGTTGGATCTATCAAGAGTATGGCATCAAAGCCAACACAGTTTTTTTCTTAGTGATGATTGCGATGAGCATTTTGACCTTAATGCTGACTTCGAAATCGGTTTTGGATCAGGAAGAAAAAAAACACGAAGAAAAACTAAGCTTAAAGGCAATCTTAAAGTTGATTGTTTCCCACCGCTATTTGTTTTTTATGGCACTGGCTTTAGCTCTCTCGGACCCAACTCAGGATGGCATTCGTAATTTTGAACCGATTTATATGTCCAACCTCGGCATGGAAGCGGGCATGATAGGTTTTGCAAATATGCTCAGTGCGATAGGCGAAGTGCCTTTTATGATTTATGCCGACAGAATTATCCGAAAAATTGGTATCCGTAACATCGTCCTGTTCGTTTTTGTTTTTGATATTCTAAGACGTTTGGCGGTTTGGTTCTTCCCTACAGCTGAGATGGTTTTTGCCACAAGCGTGCTCACTTCGTTTAGCTTTACTTTTCGTCTGGTCTGTTCGGTTACTTTGGTCAATCTCACTTTACCCAAAAATGTTACCAGCACAGCCAACGCATTTATTGGCGTCACCATGTTTAGCCTGGGCTTTATGATTAGCAATGCCATTGGTGGTTTTATTTATGATAGCCTCGGCAATCGTTACCTTTACTTGATGGGTGCCGGTTTCTCGCTTGTTTCGCTTGTTTTGGCACTTTGTGCCGGTAAGAATGAGCCAAAATTTGTTGACTCTATGGATTAAAGAGGGATTTTATGAAAGACTTGCAACCACTTCGTCCTGCTGACCCTAAACTGGAGGCTCTGCTTAAAGACTTCCCAACCTGCGTCCGGCCATCCGAAAAGCCGCTCATGGATGAAGAAGAGGTCGTTCGAATTATCCAACTGGCAGAAATTGCCGGAATTCCGATTGTGGTTGACGGAGGCTGGGGCGTAGATGCGCTTTTGGGTTGGCAAACCCGAGAACACGCTGATTTGGATCTGGCAATCAACCAGCAATATTTAGCCCGCTTCCTCAATATTTTGCGTCGTTTGGGCTATCAATATCTTCCTCGGCTGGATGAATGGGAACATAATTTTGTCCTTGAAAACGGAGCCGGACATCAAATCGACATTCACAGCTTTGTTCGGAACAGCAAGGGGCAAATCGTAGGCGGTGTGGAATATCCGGGCGATTCATTAAACGGCGAAGGACGGATTGCAGGGACGAACCTAACTTGCATCCAAACTGAGTGGCAGCTCGATTTTCACCTTGGTTACGATTTTGACCATCAGGATTATCAGGATGTCAACTACCTGTGCAATTTGCGCCGTATTCCACTGCCTCCGGAATATCGTGATTATGCCAATTCGCTTTATTTAGGTGAGCAAACGGAAGCCTGGCAAAGGACTGAGAATTTTAAAGTTCGCCTGCCCCATAGCAGTGAGGAATATCTAACTTTTAGTAACATTTTGGACAAGAGTCAGCGCGAAAGCCTGACGCCTATTGCAGAAGATAACTTTTTGGAGCTTTTAACAAAATACAGGGATGCTGATGGCTTAACTTTGGCAGACTTGGGGGATTATGGCTTGCGTACAGGCTTAGTTCTACTGAAAAATGAGCAGGTAATTGGCGCTTCTGAGCTTACTTATGAGGCAGACGGGGGCGATAAATTGTTCATTCGGCAAATTTCTTTGGCAAAACATGCGGATTATTCCTCGCTTTTCATGGCGTTATTGCGTTCCACAATTTTGGAAGCCCGAAGAGCAGGCGCAAAAGCGCTTGAGGCATTGCCACTTGACGACAGCATCCAGCCTCGGCCAGCTTTGCCTGATCGCTATGATGTGGCTGAAATCGGTTATGCCAGTTTTTTCGCGCGGGCAGGTTTCAGACGGCTTGAACCATTCCCGGGCAGCCGTTGGGGCTTGGTTAAAGTCCAGGGCTAACAGAAAAAGAAAGCGGAGCCCCTCAACCTCAACCGTTTATCCACGAATGACCGTCCGGGCTGGTAGTTATCGCGCCAGAAGTTAATGATTGGTTCCAATCACGAGTGCCAAACATTCCAAACTTAGCAAGACCTTTCCCGCCCTCCGATATTTGTCCTTTGTTTCCATTTTCTGCAACTCTGCCTGTTCACCATGCTATAATATTAACTTAGATAAGAAGGAAAATATGCAACCATTAATCATCGCACACCGTGGCGCTTCGGCTTTGGCGCCTGAAAATACTATGGCGGCTTTTCAACTTGCCAAGCAGCTTAATGCTGACGGTATCGAATTGGACGTACAGCTCTCAGCCGACGAAAAGTTGGTGGTCCTTCACGACCGCAAGCTGGATCGCACCACCAACGGACAAGGTGTAGTTGACAAATTAGCCTGGGACGAAATGAAAAACCTCGATGCAGGCAGCCATTTTGGTGATCAATTTAAAAACGAACGCTTGCCTCTTTTGGAAGAAGTTTTCGAAGAACTGGGTGGCCAGTTTCTCATTAATGTGGAGCTGAAAAACATCGACACTCCTTATAATGGCTTAACCGAGCCGGTGGTCAGGCTGATTCAAAAAATGAATCTGATCGACTCCGTTATCCTTTCATCTTTCAATGACTTGAATTTGCTTGAAGCAAAAAGCCTCGAACCGCGCATTGGACGCGGTTTTCTGACCATCCCCGGGCTTGTCGGCGCGCCAGATCGCAGAGCGAATGGCAGACGCCTCCAATTCACTGCGATTCATCCTTATTTTGGGGATGTTACAGCTCGAATGGTGAGGCGTTTTCATAATCGTGGCATGCAGGTCAATGTCTGGACAGTCGATAAGGACGAAGATTTGCTCAAAATGAAAACCCTGGGTGTTGATATGATAATTTGCAACGACCCCAAACATGCCCGTGAGGTTATCGAAGCGGCATGAAAGCGAAAGTTTGGCGGCTTCTGCTCTCTTTTTGCCTGATTTTTTCGCTTTTTAATCTTCAGCCAAAGCCCGCTAATGCTCAACCAGATTATGCTGAAATCACTCTTTCCAGGATGAGTGCGGCTGAAAAGGTGGGTCAGCTTTTTCTGGTTACTTTTAATGGGACAAGCGTCTCTGAAAGCAGCGCAATTTATCGTTTAATCACAGATTATCACCTCGGCGGAGTTGTTTTGAACAGCGAGCATAATAATTTCACCGATGAAATCAGTGACACTTGGCAACTTATTTCCAATCTGCAAGAAGTTAATTGGCAAAAAAATGCCGAACAGGGAACTTATCTGCCGCTTTATGTCGGGATGAGCCTGGTTCGTGATGATAACCACACAGCTCAGTTACTCAGCGGACTGAGCGACTATCCTTCGCCAATGTCTCTCGGTGCCAGCTGGTCAACTGAGCTTGCCCAGGAAACCGGCACTTTAGTTGGGCAGGAGTTAACCGCTTTAGGCGTAAACTTGCTTCTTGGTCCTTCTCTGGATGTCGTTGACAGCAAAAACACCGTTGCTGCTGATTATGCCGGGACGCAAAGTTTTGGTGGCGATCCCTATTGGGTGGGCGAAATGGGAAAAGCCTATGTTGAAGGCGTCCACAACGGCAGCGGAAACAAAATCAGCGTCGTCGCCCGACATTTCCCAGGTTTGGGGAGTGTTGACCGTTCTCCGCTTGATGGAGTTTCGACTGTTCAAAAAACCTTAGACCAATTGAAGCAGATTGAACTGGCGCCGTATATGAGCCTGGTCAATGGCGAAAATCCGGGGCAAAAAGTAGACGGTTTGATGATTTCAGCCATTCGCTTTCAGGGCTTGCAAGGAAACATCCGCGCAACCACAATGCCGGTCAATTTTGACCAAAGTGCGCTGGATCAATTGCTTTCCCCCGAACCGTTGGCAGAATGGCGAGACAATGGCGGTTTGATTATCAGCGACAGTTTGGGAAGCCCGGCGGTACAGTTGGTTTTCAACTCAGGCGAAGATGAGTTTGAGCCGCTAACTGTTGCCCGAACCGCTTTTTTGGCCGGGAATGACCTGCTCTATCTGGATAATTTTAAGAGTGAAACCGAGCCCAACCAAACAGAGACCATCATCAGAACAATTGAATTTTTCAGACAAAAGTACCAGGAAGACACTCTGTTTGCTCAACGGGTGGACGATTCGGTCTTGAAAATTTTACGGGCAAAGGCGAAGCTTTACCCTGCCTTTGATTATGAAACCGTTAAAACCGCTGAGGACGGACTTTTTATTCTCGGACAAGCCGCGTCTTTGGAATTGAAAGCCAACCGCAGGGCAGTTACGCTTTTAGCTCCCTCAGCTGAATTTTTGAATTCAAGCATCCGGCAAGCCCCAGCTTTGTACGACCGAATCACCATTTTTAGCGATTCGCGCTCGCAAAAACAATGTGAAATTTGTCAATCACAAGACAAGCTTGCAGTCATGGCTTTTGAAAACACGCTCAACCGATTATATGGCCCAAACGGAACCAATCAATTGGATAGCGACCGGATATTTTCTTATAGTTTTGCCAATTTATGGGACATTTTGGATAATCGTACTGAAGTGGCTGACCCAAACCGTGTGGATAATTTGCGCCGTTCCCAATGGGTTATTTTCAATTTGATGAACGAAGATCCTGATTATCCGGAAAGTCGTGCTTTGAAACGCCTCTTGTCAGAACGGCTCGACCTTTTGGGCGACAAAAACGTGATTGTCTTTAGCTATGACGCCCCCTATTACCTGGATTCGACCGATTTGGCAAACGTAAGTGCCTATTATGCGCTCTACAACAGCAGTCAGAGTGCCTTAGATATTGCCGCACGTGTTTTAATGCGCGAAACGACCGCAACCGGTGCTTTGCCTGTGTCTTTGAGCGCAATTGATTATCAATTGAATCAAATCACTTCTCCAAACCCTGATCAGGTAATCAAAATTCAACTGCTTGCCCCCGAAAATTCCCAAACGGAAGCTAACGAAGAAGCTCCGCCGGTTGATACCCCAGTTCCGCTCTTTGCGATAGGTGAAAATCTGCGAATTCAAGCCGGTCCAATCGTCGATTCAAACGGAAATCAGGTGCCGGACGGCACGGTTGTCCGTTTTACCATCCGATTTTCAACCG
>CAYVOY010000043.1:7877-10215 GCA_964453395.1 uncultured Anaerolineaceae bacterium | reverse complement strand
ATTGCCCGACTGTTGGGTAAGCCAAGCAGCGCGCGGGCATGCCCTTCGCTGATTTCGCCGATAACCAAAGCATCAAGAGCTGCCTGGGGCAAATTGAGCAAGCGCAGGCTGTTGGTAACCGAGACACGGCTTTTGCCAACCCGTTTGGCGACTTCTTCGTGGGTCAGTGAAAAGCCATCGACCAGACTTTGGTATGCTTTGGCACGGTCAAGTGGGTTGAGGTCTTCGCGCTGGACGTTTTCGATGATGGCAAATTCGAGTTGTTCTTGTTCGGTTGCCGTGCGGATAATTGCCGGGACTTCTCGAAGTCCGGCGATTTTTGAAGCCCGCAAGCGCCGTTCACCGGCAATCAATGTGTATTGGTTTGGCTTTTCGCCCTGAATCAGAATCAGAGGCTGGATGATGCCATGTTCACGAATAGAATTTGCCAAGTCTTCAAGCGAGGCAGTGTCAAAAACCTTGCGCGGTTGATGCGGGTTGGGCTGGATGTTCGCCGTCGGAACATTTACAACCTTATCACCGGGTTGGATAATCACATTCGTCTCGTCCCAGGAAGGGATGAGAGCGTCTAAACCACGTCCTAAACCACTTTTTTTAGCCATGCTTACTCCTGACCGGGGTCAAGCAGGACCCCATCTCCTTTCAAAACTTCTAATGCAAGCGCTCGATAGGCTTGGGCACCGCTTGAACTGGGGGAATAGACCGAGATGGGTCGCCCAAAAGATGGTGCTTCGGCGAGCCGGATGCTGCGCGGAATAAAACTTTGGAAGACTTTGGAAGGGAAAAATTTTTGAACTTCCGCCAAAACATCCGCGGAAAGATTTGTGCGGTTATCGTACATCGTTAGCAAAACACCACGAATCCCCAAATCGGGGTAGAAACTTTTTCGGATGCGATCCAGCGTTCGGGTGAGTTGCCCGAGGCCTTCAAGCGCCAGATATTCGGATTGAACCGGGATGATGATGCCATCTTCGGCTGCCAGCAGTCCGTTGAGAGTCAGCAAGCCAAGTGAAGGAGGGCAGTCAATCAGGATGTAATCGTAGCGGTCTTTGATTTCGGCAAGTTGATTGCGCAAAAGCCTTTCGCGCGAAGGGATGTCGATTAGTTCGATTTCAGCACCGCTCAAATTGGGGCTGGAAGGGATGATATCTATTTTGAATGTGTCGTGGCGCAGGATGCATTCGCCCGGTTTTTTCTCGCCAATTAAAACTTCATAGGTGCCGGTTGAGATGTTATTGTGGTCAACGCCCAGACAGGCAGAGGCATTTGCCTGAGGGTCAAGGTCGACTAAAAGCACTTTTTGGTCGAATTGTCCCAAGTAAGCACCGAGGTTGATGGTGGTTGTGGTTTTGCCTACACCACCTTTTTGATTGACTATCGTGTAAATTTTTCCCATACTCTATATCGAAGAATGAATTTTTGCGTGTTCAATTTCTGACTGACTGGGAACACCTTCCAGATAAAAACGTGTTACAGAATTGGCGGAAAGTTCAACCGCAAAGCGGGCGGCTTCCCAGGGCTTATTTGTTTCTGAGAGACGGTGAAAAAAGCTGGCGGCAAAGATGTCACCCGCTCCGGTTTCGTCCACAGAGTTTTTGTGTGGCGCAGGAAAATGCCTCCGCTCACCCTTAAAGTATACCCTCGCACCGTCTTTATTTTCGGTAATAACCAACAATTTGCATAAGCTCGCGTATTCGGCGATTAAGTTTTCGTCGTTTTGCAAATCTTCGAGGGAGAGGACGACGGCATCAAGCTTTGGCAGGATGGATTCTTTGTTTTCAAGGTCACGAAAGAAGACTTTGCCATCATCAGCAAAAGCTCTCAGCATGCCTTGCGGGGTAGCGTAGAGCAGGCTGTTTGGAAAGGCGTCGAAAAGATCAGGGTCGATTTCGTTTGCAACCGGGCCGAAATGGACGACCTTAGGCGACTTCCAGGCATCCGGAATTTGTTTCGCCTGCAAGTTTGAAGCACGTTTATAGCAATATTGCTCCCGTCCTTCGGGGGTGTAGATGTTGCGGAAACTGGTTGTTTGGCTTGGTTCAGCATTGCAGATTTGGAGACTTTCAATAGCTTTCAAATCCGCATCGTCACCAAAACTGGTCAAAAGGCCAACCTCGTGACTGAGAGCCTGGGCTGTCAGACCGGAAAAACTGGCTGTCCCACCCAACTTGCTTGAACCATCGGCTTGCAAATCGGCTGTGATATGGCCTATTAGCAGGTAGTCGATTGGTTTTTGTGGGTTTGGCTGGGTCATTTTGGCTTAAATTATCCTCTCGTGAGGTGGAAATTATAACAGGAAAAGGCGAACAGGGAGCGGGGAACGGGGAGCCGGGAGCGG
>CAYVOY010000043.1:0-7777 GCA_964453395.1 uncultured Anaerolineaceae bacterium | reverse complement strand
GTTTCGTCAAAGCTTCGGGCGGTCAGTCAGAAAGATTTAGGGCTTCAGGAAGTGCCGCTGAAAAACATTATCGGCAGTGTCAATCGGAATGAAGATTTTGACCGTTATTTCAGACCGCTTAATAGCGACACAGAAACACGCTGGGCAAACGTCAAAACAGCTATGGTGAGCCCTTACTCCCAAGGCATACCGCCGGTTTCGCTTTACAAAATTGGGGATGCCTATTTTGCACTGGACGGCAACCATCGCATTTCTATTGCCAAAGAAATGGGAATGGAGAGCATAGAAGCTTATGTTACGGAAGTGAAAACCACTGTTCCGCTTTCCAGTTCATTTACGCTTGAAGAATTGGTGGAAAAAGCTGCCTTAGCAGATTTTCTGATTGACACACATCTCGACCGCATTTTGCCCGATGTTGACCTGAGCCTCAAGCATTACGAAAACTATCCGCTCTTAAAAGAACATATCATGGTTCACCAATACTATATGGGGATTGAACAGAATCATGAGGTGTCTTTTGAGGAAGCTGCGCTTGATTGGTATGACAAAGTTTATTGGCCTGTTGTTCAGATTATTGAAGAAACCGGACTGGATGCCGAATTCCCTGATTTAACGGTTACAGATCTTTATTTGTGGGTTTTGGATCAGCAGGCGGTATTGAAAGAGGAGTTTGGCACGGAATTTAAAGCTGAAAATGTAGTCGATTTCGTGGCAGATAAGGAGGGAATTCAAACCAAAATCAGCAGCGATAGTGTAAATGAAGACATGGAAAAGCAAATTGAGGCTGTTTCGATTGGGCATAATGAAAGCTTGTTTCGGGATATTCTGGTAGCAATTAGTCATTCTGACAGCGAAGGTTTGGCTCAAGAACAGGCTATGATGATGAACCGTTCAGGCGGGAATAATATTATTGGTATTCATGTCAAAACTGAAAACGACTTGGAGAGCGAAGAAGTTGAGAAAGTTTTGGAAGATACTTTTTATCGACGATTGAACGAGCACGGTTTGCAGGGTCGTTTTATTCTCGCAAAGGGCGATGTGAGCACTGCTTTGGGTAAATATGCGCTTTTGGGCGATGTTTTGGTGGCGAAAATCAGTTATCCGCCGGGCGGTTCGCTTTTCGACCGGCTTTCTTCGGGCTTGATTTCGCTTTTGCAAAACAGCCGACGTCCATTGATGTTTGTGAAGGACGTTGCCAAAGCGGTTAGCCAAATTTTGTTGGTTTTGGACGAGGGCGAGAAGAGTCGCGAAGCCTTTTATATTGCCGCTTATTACACAGCCCGTTATGATTGCAAACTCTATTTGGCAAAAGCAAATGATGATAATGAGGAAATTGACGCGCTGCATGATTTCGCCGTCGATTACCTGCATTCTCTTTCATTACCATTTGAGGAAATAAGCACTCCCGGTGCGCAATTAATGGAAAATTTGCCTGGGTTGATCGAAAAATACCAAATTTCGACCGTGATGATTGGTGGTTATAAGAGCGGCGGTTTATTAGGGCGCTTGTTTAGTTCGAGCGTGGACCAAATCTTAGAGCTGAGTTCTGTGCCGGTTTTGGTTTGCCAATAATCAGAGCCGTTTGAGAGCCAGGATTGTGCAATCGTCTTCAACAGAGCCGCTGGCTTTGAAATTTCCAAGCTCAACGAGCAACTTTTCAATCAGTTCTTCTGGATTTTTATCGCTGTTTTCAGCCAAAACTTCTGTCAGACGACTTTGACCAAATTCGACGCCCTCTTCATTCATCGGTTCGTTTAAGCCATCGGTGAAAAGGAAAAACGATTGCCCTTCCTTCAATTGAAGGCTGCGATCTTCCAGCTTAATCGGTTCCAACATTCCAATTGCAATACTGCCGTTCGGTTTTGAAAGATGATTTGCGGTTTTGCTTGAGCTGTCAAGGACATAAGGTGGATTATGCCCGGCGATAGCATAGGTGATTTGCCCGCTTTTTGGTTCAAGAACAGCATAAACGAGGGTTACATAAAAAGCTTGGGCAGAGTCGAGTTGCAGGATATGGTTGACTTGTTCGAGAACTGTAGCAGGCGATGTGTTGAAGCGCGATTGCGACCTTAGCAGCGTCCGCGCCACGGTCATATAGAGGGAGGCAGCTAAGCCCTTGTCGGAAACATCGGCAACCAAGAAGCCAATTTTGTCATCACCAAGAGGAAAGATGTCATAAAAATCCCCGCCAACCTTGCGGGCGGTCTTCCATTCCACCGCCAGCTGATAACCGGGGATTTCGGGGAGATGCTCGGGGAGGAAAGTTTTTTGGATTCGACGAGCCAGTTCGAGCTCTTGGTCTGTCTGACGGCGAAGCAACTCAACTGCGCGCAAACGCTCATTTTGAAAAGCGATGGCAATTTTTTCGGAGGCGGTTTTGAAAAAGCCAATTCTTTGTGGGGTCAGCAAAATTTCATAATCGCAAATCAATTGCAGTCCATAAAAATCTTCGCCGATTTCAAGCGGGAAAACCAGGGTTTTGAGTCGGTATTTTTCGTTCACCGCTTTGTCGCTCAATTTGGAAAGAAGATCATCCCCATGGGCATAATCGCTCAAATCGATCTGCAGATCCATCAGGCTGTTTATTTCTTTTCGACTGTAAACTTTATCGGTCTCGCCAAATTTGACTTGTTGATTTTCGTCGATTTCGAGCATTTGGATCAAGGTGTAGCTACTGTTCGCAGCATCAAACTTTAGTAAAGCCAAAGCTTGTAAATCCGATTCGCTAAACAGGCGATGAGAGACTTTTTTCAGTCCGGCATCGAAATTACTTGTTTGCGTGAAGATGTTGTCTAATTCAAGCAGGCGGATTTCAGCCTGGTATTCCTTGCGTTTATCATCGAGCATCTGGATATTTTGCAAGCTGATGGCAGCCTGTTGACTGATTCCTTTTAGAATCTCAAAGCGCTCTTTGCCAATTACTTCATCAGGCTCTTCAGCAATGTAGGTATCGCTGGAAATATGCAAGAGATAACCGAGTGTTTTATCTTGAGTTTGGAGCGGGAAAGTTAGCACCGTACCGTTGCTGTCAAGCTCGGGAAGCAAGGCTTGTAAATCTGGAAAATCGCCAAAACGTGCCGCAGAGAGCCGGTCGGGATAGAGCCCTTTCGATTCAACCTCTTCTTTTGCAAAATAAATTGGCAAAGATGCCAAATGACACTCCATAGCCGGGCAATAGAGGCTCGGCAATTCGACAATTTCTGCGTCATGTCCGACTAAAGCCAAACCGACAGCGCTTCCTCCGATGAGTTCAATTAGTATATGTCCAATTTTATTGACCAACTCCTCTATGGAGTTTAAGTTTTTGGTTTCAATGGCAAGGTCGAGCAAGAGCGAAGTTAACCAGGTTTGGGTTTCTTTTTCAGCTTCAACGCGTTCTTTATCGAGGGCATTTCCGATATAATCGGCAAAAGTGGAGCAAATGTTGAGCGAGTCATTTCCATAACGTCCGGCTGAATTAACATGAAATGTCAAAACCCCATAATCACGACCCTGATAATTCAAGGCTGAGGCAACTGCTGAGTAGTTTGGATTCATCTCCAGCCTCATTTGAATGGGGTCGGATGTTACATCGGCTGGTCTGCTGATTGCTGCGTCATCCCCGGAAAGGGAGCCAAACCAGGGCATTGGGTTCAGATCTTTAGCAAAGTCGAGAGAGGAAATGACGACATCCCGCGCCCAATAGTCAATCAAACTGAGTGATTGCTTACTTTCGTCCCGTTGCCAAAAACCGATAAAATCGATTGGCAAAATGGTGGGAACCTGACGAAAGATAAAATGCAAGAGTTCTTTTGAGCTGGCATCTTCAGATAGATATTCGGCGGTTTGACGATAACGGTCGACCAAATTTCGATGCCATTGAGAGGTGCGGTAGAGATTCGCGTTGCGGATAGCAATTCCAATCGATTGGGAAAGCACTTCAAGTCGTTCAACATCCAGCACGGTAAATGCGTTCGTTTTGTCACTTTGCAAGTCAAGAACACCCATGACCTGACCGTGAAATTCGAGGGGAAGGCATAGCTCGGAGCCGACAAAACCTTCATACTGATAATCCTGAAGATAGTCTGGGTGGGTCGAAGTGACGTTTGCCAGCTGCGTTTTGCCCGAGCGAACGGCAAGGGGAATCAAACCGGGTTCGGCTCGAATGTCGTATCTTACCTGGTGTTCCTCATAAAAAGCTGCTTTCGAACCACTGCCGGCTCGAAATGCAATCTGCTGGGGAACGTAATCGACCAGGAAGATATGGACCAATTCATAACCGAATTCCTGATGAATTAGATCGGTCGCTTTTTGGAGCAGCTTGTCAAGGTCCAGCATGCTGATAATGGAACGGTTAATTTCAGAAATGATTCGGAGCGTTTCAAGCGGCAGCTTGGAGTCGTCCGGTTGCTGTTTGGGGACATTATAAAAGTGTTTAATCATGGTGAGCTGATTGCCTTCACCATAATTTGGCTCGTAATAGACTTCATCCATCATTTGATGAATCAGGAAAACACCCAAACCGCGTTCGCTGCGTTCGCTCAAAGGACTGGTGAGGTCAGGTTTGGGGACTTTGCTAAAATCAACTGCTATTCCGTCGTCAGCCAGGACGATAGTCATTGCTTCGTCGGTATGGCTGATTTTGAAGCGAACATCTCCGCGAGGAAGATTCTTGTAGGAATGTTCGATTATGTTTGAAACTGCTTCGTCAACAGCCAAATCAATCTCGTAAATTTGCCTGTGAGAAAAGGATAATTTCTCTGCGTAGTCGCGCACAAAATTAGAGATTTCAATCAAAGTAGATGGTTTTGCAGGAAAAATTGCTGAAGTCATGAGATTGTCTCCATGATTCATTATAACATGCAATCGAGTAAAATTTAGGCTATGGAAAATAACAAAAAGACGGTAAAGATTGACGATTTACAGGATAGTGACAAACCAAGGGAAAGGATGGCTGCCGTCGGTGTTCAAGCGCTTTCGAATGCCGAATTGTTGGCGGTTTTGTTGAATTCCGGAACGCGGGATCTGAGCGCGATCGATTTGGGGAGCAAGCTCTTGAATGATTTTGGCGGTTTCAAAGGACTGCATCGGGCTGATCTTTCGAGCCTGATGGAAGTCAAGGGGGTTGGATTGGCAAAAGCCACCCGGATTAAGGCCGCTGTCGAAGTTAGCTATCGTCTGTCGAAGGAACGGGATGATCAGCCGGTATTGATTAAGACACCGGAAGACATCTATGAAGTAGTCGGTTTTGAAATGAAGAGCTTAAGTCAGGAAGAACTTTGGCTGCTGATGCTCAATTCGAGAAACAGGTTTTTGGGAAAAGTGAAACTCTACAAGGGTTCACAAGATGCCACAACGGTTCGCGTGGGAGAAATTTTTAAGGAGGCGGTTCGCAAGAACGTCTATGCGATTGCATTGGTGCACAACCATCCATCCGGGAACCCGACAGAGAGCCCAGAGGACGTCAACATGACCCGGGCGGTGATTGAAGCCGGTCGAATTTTGGACATCCGCCTCCTGGATCACCTTATCGTTGCGGGGGATAACTTTACTTCCATTCGCAGAAATCACCCGGATTTGTGGGCTTGAGAGCAGAAAACGGCAAGATTATGTGGTTTTCCTTGCCTGTAGCACAATCTTAGACAATTTTTCACTATCTTATAAGGAAGAAAAGAATCATGCAAAATTCAAATGAACCCGGAAAATCAGAAAACAAAATTTTCACCATACCCAATATTTTGTCTTTTTTTCGTATATGCTTGATTCCTGTGATTATCTGGTTGTATTTAGGTGAGGGGAATTCTATTTGGGCAGGCTCTTTATTAATTCTCTCCGGTCTAACAGACGTTTTGGACGGCGGTATTGCAAGGCGGTTTGACATGACCAGCAAGTTAGGGCGAGCGCTTGACCCGATTGCGGATAAGCTAACTCAAATAGCTTTGATGATGTGTTTGAGTATTCGTTATCCCTTGATGATTATTCCTTCCATCCTTTTGGTCGCCAGGGATATCTATTTGGCAGTGGCTGCCTATCTTTTGATGAAAAGAAAAGGCGTGGTCTTGGGAGCGGTCTGGCATGGAAAGGTGGCAACTTTTTTGCTCTATGCCACGATGATTGTCCATGTCTTCTTCCCCAATATTTCCAGCATGGTATCGTTTTTCTTCATAGCAGTGAGTACAGTAATGATTGCGGTTACATTTGTTCTCTACGTCATCCGCGCTACGAAGGCCTTGAGGCAGCAAAAGGCGTGATGTAAGGGATGATGACAAGCCAAGAGAAAAAATGGCTGCCGTAGGTGTTCAAGCACTTTCGAACGCAGATTAACTGGCGGTTTCAAAGGACTTCATCAGGCTGATTATTTGAGCCTAATGAAGTCAAGGGGATTGGTTTGGCAAAAGCCGCCCGGATTTAAGGATGGTTTGAAACGGGGAGCAGGAAACAGGACTGCTACGCTTTGCGAAAGCAACTGGTAACTGCTAAACCTGGTCCGGTATGGACGACGATTGCCGGAGCGGCGGTATAGCCTGGAATATTTTCCATGTTGAGACGTTCTTTGAATTGTTCCGAAATTTGCTCAACGAGTAAATCAGAATCACATTGACCCAGTGTGAGGCTGGCATCGGGATTGTCATTGCAGATTTCGACATTAAGATCTACCAGGGTTCGGATGGCTTGTTTTAGCGAGCGAACTTTTTCATAAACATCAATTTTGCCTTCGTTAAGCGTCAAAATGGGTACAATTTGCAGGATTGTGCCAAACATTTTGGCGGCATTTCCAATTCTTCCACCTTTATGGAGGTATTCCATGGTTGGAACGAGGAAATAAGTTGCATCCCGTGCGCTTAGATCGAGAATGCGCATTTTAATTTCTTCAAGGTTCATTCCCGCATTTGCCCATTCATGCGCTTTGATGACCATGCTTCCCAAATTCCCGACAATAGTTCGGGTATCGATAATCTCTATCCGGCTTTTGTCAAATTCTTCAGCGGCAAGCGTAGCTGAGCGAAATGTGCCGCTTAATTCTGCTGTCGGTGCTAAAACCAGTGCCTGATCTCCGGCAGCGAGTATTTTTTCAAAAATTGGGTAATAAAGGCTTGGTGGTGGAGCGGAGGTTCCCGGAAGTTGTTTGGACGCACGTAGTTTATTAAGAAATTCTTCGGTGCTAATTTCATTAACATCATTGTAAGAATGGCTTCCAAAGGTGATAAACTGGGGAACAAAGTCAATTCCCATGGCTTGCATCATTTCGATTGGTATACAAGAGGTTGTGTCTGTAACGATTCTGATCATATAAAACCTGATTTCTTTTTAATTTAAGCGATGTTTACAGTTCGGGCAGGTGCTTTCATTATGTTGGACAACAAAGCCACAGTTTGAGCATGTGCGCGGTTGGACTTCGCCAAGAGGTGCTCCGCAGGCAATACATCGACCTGCTGCGATTTCATTGGCGGTTAAGCAATATGGGCACACTGTGCGGCTAAGGCGAGCTGAGAGCTTGTGACCGGTGCCCTGTTGTTTGGCGGCACTATCGATAATCTGCCAAATTTGATCTTCTAGGCTGAGTGATTCAACATCCTGTGCCAAGTGATTGAGACGGTTCAGAAGAGAGTATGGATTGCGGAGAGCGCTTAGGGCAGTGATGCCGAGACTGGCAGCGATTCCAAACCAGTTTTGTTTGCTCAGGTTAATGCTTAAGCCATCGGCAACTTTCGAAATTGTGGCTGTCATGGCGGTATCGCCACCGGCTTTACGGTTTTTGCTGGTGGCAATTTGAACAGCAATGTTCTCATTGTCGCCA
>CAYVOY010000042.1:0-10283 GCA_964453395.1 uncultured Anaerolineaceae bacterium | reverse complement strand
TTTGGAGAATTGTCGCGAACCATCAGGAGTTTAGCCCCAGGGAATGATTTAGAACCGGTATGCCACCATATCTTCCCATCAAATAACCACGTTCCAATGCTTCATTTTTACGTGGGCTGAATTCGGACAGGCTGACGAGTGTAGAGGCTTGGTCTTGATCTTTCTCTACAAACCATATTTGATCACGACGGAATAAATCCGGTGCATCCAGCAATGACGTGTCGTGCGTTGTGAAAACTAACTGGGCACCTCCTGTATTGATGTCGGGCTGGTGGAATAAATGTACCAGTTCTCGAACCAGCAACGTATGCAAGCTGGTGTCCAGTTCATCAATAACAAGCGTTAATCCTTTTTGCAAAATTTCCAATACCGGGCCAGCCAGGAACAGCAAATTCCGCGTGCCACCAGATTCATCCATCAAGTCAAAGACTGCTTTCCCATGAGGCGTCACATGGGAAAAACGTAATTGCTGTTTTTCAACTTCTTCGTTGCGGATTTCTGTTTTACCCGCAGTCAGATCAAAGTGAACGGTTTGGCCAGGTACTTTTTCTGAGATGCTAATGTCGGCAGCACTTAGAAAATCGCAAATCTGCTTGCGGCCACCTGAATTTTTGAGCATTTGAAGTGAAGTTTGCGGGTTGAGTTTATTATGTTCATTGAAAATAACCAGACTGCTTGAAAACCAGTCAAAAACGGGGCGTAAGCTGTCGCTGTTGAGTTGTACCGCCATTGACAGGAACAGGGAGTTGGAACGGGTGGCGCCTTCCCATAAGGCTTTGGAACCTTTCATGCCAGGGCCAAACTCATAAACATCTTTACCTGTTTCGGAGTCGTACCACCGTTCAAACCAGCGCTGGGGTTTGGCTGATTTGTATACCAGCAAATATTCGTTGATTATCCGTTTGGCTGTCATGGTAAAACCGTATAGGTAACGAACCGATCCAAGCGCAAAAGTGACTTCGAATTCGCTTGGTTGACTGGCTGAAACGGTATCCAGGCGGAACGGTTGTATGGAATATACTTGATCGGGCTGGATGACAGTGGCAGATTCCAGCACCACACCACGCATGTATTGCAGGGCCTTCAGCAGATTGGATTTTCCGCTTGCATTGGCACCGTAGATAACCGCACTGCGCAAGAGCCTGGGTACAGTGTTCAGGTCGGAAGCCAATGTGTGGGTATCTTGCAGTGTGTTGTCTTTTGAGGCAACCAGGCTGAGTACCTGTTCATCCCGCAGACTACGAAAGTTTTTGACCCGAAACTCGATGAGCATTTTATTTTTACCAGATAATCAAAAATATATGATAATTATGCATTTTTTATGCAAAAAATCAACTTATTTTATTATTAATGTGGGTTTTGATTGTGAATTTCTTGTTCCCAAACCCCACGTGGGAATAATACATACCGATCTGGAATAACCCCCCTCTGGCAGGATAGTTGTCACCCTCCCATTTCAACCAGACAGGCGGTAAAGGACATCCATCATGGTCCGTTATTCCCATGAACGTAAACAAGCCAAGTCAGAAGGACGCCCCGTGCCAGGATCTAAAGCCAAATCAGAACAATGCTCAGCCCAAGCCAAGCTTGCGACCGTCATTGAAACCGCAACGCTCTCAGAGGCGCAGCTTAGTGCTTATTGTCGTGAAAAGGGCCTCTACCCTGATCAGGTCAAACGCTGGAAAGCGGAGTCATTACTAGGTTTTGAACGTAGCGCTGAGCAGGAAAAATCCTTACGTAAACAGGCACAGAGCGATCGTCAGGAAATCAAGAAACTGCAGCGTGAATTACGGTACAAGGAGAGGGCGCTGGCTGAAGCGGCTGCCTTACTGGTGCTGCGAAAAAAGCTCAACGCGCTCTGGGACAACAACGACAGCAACGAGGACGAATGACCTCGGTCCCAGAGCGCGAAGCCATTATCACCCTGATCCAACAGGCCAATGGGCCTTGTGAAGTCTGGTGCTGGGATATTACTTACTGCCCCTCAACAGTACGGGGACAGTTCTACTATCTTTACCTGTTTGAGGACCTCTTCAGCCGCAAGATCGTGGGCTATGAAGTGTACGAGGCCGAGAGCGGTGAGTATGCCGCTCAACTCCTGCAGCGCTGCCTGTTGCGCGAACAATGCCTGCATTTGCCGCTGGTTCTGCATTCCGATAATGGTGCGCCAATGAAAGCGCAGACCATGAAGGCCAAGCTGGAAGAGTTGGGGGTATTGCCCTCCTACAGCCGTCCCCGGGGCAGTAATGACAATGCATTTATCGAGTCCCTGTTCAGGGTGTTGAAATACCGCCCGCAGTGGCCTTCGTCCGGCTTTGCTTCGCTCACTGAGGCACGGCAATGGGTTGAACGGTTTGTACGTTGGTACAACACCGAGCACCGCCAAAGTAAACTCAACTTCGTTACCCCCCAGCAACGCCATGACGGTGAAGACCCAGCGCTGCTGGCCCAACGTAAAGCAGTGCTGGAACAGGCCAAGCAGAACAATCCGTCACGCTGGGGATCACGTCCAGTCAGGAACTGTGAACCGACTGGGCCAGTGAGCCTGAACCCTGAAAAAGAGATAAACATGCAACAAGCTGCTTAAGACAAAAATAGTGACAACTACCTTGACAAACACCAAGGCTTCCAGATCAATGCTTGCTACCCTCGCACCTTAAATCTTGAAATTCGTCTATAAAAAAATCAATGCTTTCTGTCAAAATCCGGTCATAAAAGTGATTGAAATCCTGGTTGAGCTTTTCCAGATTAAACAGTACGGTACTTCTTTGAATATGACGGTAATCAAAATAACGGGGTTTGTTACCGGTTTTAAAAACAACGTAAAAATGATATTGGCAATCACGGGGCGTGAAGTTTTTCAGCATTTTCTGAAGAATCTCAGTGCCATTTGTAAATTTTCTTTGAATCTCATGATTATCAATTTGACTGCTGCGTTGATTTTTAAATTCAACGCAGTAAAGTCTTTTATTGTCGATGTGGATGGCATCTGGTGAAGCGGGCAACCTGCTTTTGTTGTAATTGGCTTTGATATATTCATCAAAATCATATACATCGGGCCTGCTTTCATCCTGGCACAGATATTGTTGATGAGCATCATCGTAACTGGTTTGTTTGAAGCTTGATTTATATGCTCCAAGTTCTTTTTCAAGGAAATCCTTGAGCTTGAACTTACTCACCGCGCAATACCTCGGCATCCATTTTGCGGAATACCTCAAAGGGTTCGGCTAATACCTGAAAAATCTCACCCAGCCTGTCTTCATTTTTAATACAGCGATTTTCTGCCAGGAAAAAACGGGATTTTTTTGCCAGACCGGCCTGGTCACCGTATCGTTTCAGGGCTTCTATCATGTATGGACTATGGGAAGAAAGCAGTATATAAATCCCATTTTTTGCCAGGCTTACCAGAAATTCTGCCAGCTTCAGTTGCCATTTTGGGTGCAGGTGGTTTTCTGGTTCATCAAAAACCAGCATGCTGTTTTTACTGATAAAATCATTAGCAATCAGTATTTGCAGCAAGCCAAAAACCTTAATACCGCTGGCCGTGTTTTTTATGGAAATATCTTCTTGATTGCGTCTGAATACAAAGTCACGTACATTTTTATCATAGGCAATTTCACCATTAACTATATTGTGAAGTTTGCTTAGCAATTCAGTTTTATCAATATCAAACAGGCTGTTGGGTAGTATTGGGTTACGTAATTTATCAAATAAATCTTTGGTATGTAGCGTGGTATAGGCCATACCTAAATTTCCCAATCTTCTTTTGTCTATATCCAGCAGGGTTTGGCTACGGATAAGCACGTCATGGTAGTTCAGGACAAGGGCAGCATCAATGAAAGTGGCATCTTTTAATTCGATGGGCTCAATTTCACTAAGCAAGGTTACACCATTATGCTGATCTATTTCCAGGTGAATCAGGGTGATATTGTTATCCAGCAGTTGAATATAGCCTTTGCTTGCCCCTTGCAAAAGAAGTGATGAGTCAAATTCTGAGGCGAAAATTTTGTTAAAAGCATTTTCAATCGCTTTGCGCTGGTTTTCAGGTTGGGCAACCAGTTCTTTTATCTCGTTATGCAATTGAATAACGTGTTCTTTTTGTTCGATGTTTAATTCTGCCGTATGTATAAGTTCGTTAATGAGCTCGTCAAAGACAGGCCATTGCTCGCTTGAAATTTGTTCGCTGAATGAGTGAGAGCGCAAAAGCATCATGCGCTCGGTTACTGAGCTATTTTTTATTTTTAGGTTTGTACTCAGAAAAAAATAAATCTCATTGAGTTTTTCATTGATCCAGTAATCTTTGGATTCTCGCAAATCTTCTTTATACCGGTTGACTGCTTTAAGAATACAGAAAACGATTTTACCAATAGTGCTTTTACCGTTGTCATTTTCTCCGGCAATAACACACAATGAATGCAGGTCAATTTCTGCCTGACGGATCATGCCTATATTTTCAATGATTAGCTTCATTATTGATATCTGTATGGGTTGTCGGATTTGTTATTGATACTTGCACCAGGGGTTCTGCGTTTTACCCAAGTTTTGCACGAATGCCTGAAGTTTATTATACATGAAGGTAAATATCCGGTTATCACACCTTCTTCCTCTGGCAGGATAGTTTTAACATCCTTCCCGGCCCCTGAACATCAGGAACACCCGAGCCACCTCCGTAAGCTTACCGTCCCCCTGTGTCAGACTAGTTGGAACCTATTGTCGTTTTTCTACGAGGGAATTCAATACGGCATTGGGGGGATGCTTACATTGTTAGCGATTCTTTTCGGAGTATTCTAAAAGCCATTGAACACACGCTTGAAAAAAATCATTATATTTTTCTACTAATTCATTCATTGAAATATCATAGAATACAGTATCAGCATTAAGCCGATTATATGCGAGACCAAGAGCATGGACTCTTGGCTCAGTCGAACCAATCAGAGTATGGTTTGAATTTATAAATGAATGTTTAAATGCATTGGCTATGTCGTTTAACTTTTGCATTAACTCGATATGCTTAGAAAATAGCGCGATTCGCTGACCTTCTTTTTGTGAAACCACAGCCCCTAAACAATCTATTTCAATCTTTGATGGATAATCCCTATTGTTTTCATATTTTGCAAGCAGCCATATCATAGAGACAAGTTCATCACCGGCTCTTCGAAGCATATAAACAACATTTTCATTTGCGAGTACATGACGGTCTAATGCATTATTAGGAAGTCTTCCTCCATCTGAACAGATTTTCCAAAATTTCCAGCTGTCAGCGATTTTTCTATTTGCTTCGTCGATCCGGCATATGATTTTCATATACTTAAGTTGAAGGTTTCCGTAAGGAGTATTGGGCGGTAGCCAAAATCCAAGAGAGGCATTATATAGATCATCTGGATCTTTTCCGTTTTTTACTAGCAACATCTACTTTCAACCTTTATCTTTAACTGTTTATGATTGCGCATGCACTTATTTCCGTTACGTAGCTTCTTGTCAAAGGTATATAATGGATTGATATGTAAGGTTAAGTTTTTTTAGCCTGGTACTCCTGAACCCTAAGGCTATTGTGATGTTTGGTGTTTTTAAACACCAATATTTACTTTGTGACCGAGAGCTCTTAACCCTTTGCTGGTTCGCATGTTTCGCGGTGGGAATTCATCAGGGCGGGCCCAGCCTATAATTTCTCCAAGACTGCTAAGGCCAATGTGGGGTATTCTCCAATGCTCATTACGGGTGGCTTCCCATAGTCGCTGAGCAACGCTACCGTGTCCCCAAATTACATAATGCAGCAACTCGAGTATTGATTTACCATCACGAGATTTTTGTTGCCAAAGCCATTCTCCGAATTTTTGGACCTTGGCATCGCTAGACTGAGGACGATCTGGCAGTCCGAGTTTTTTGTTCTCTTGCTTCACGGCGTGGTCTCGAATTGCATGTACTCGTGAAATCGCATCAATAAATTCATTTTCAGTCAATTTCAGGATTTTGTTTTGTGAAAACAGTTCACGAAGCTGAGGAGCCCATTCGTAGATTGTACGTTCCTCGAATGCATGATCGAAATCGGCTTCTTTCCACCACGTCATGGCTTCACGAAGAGCCAGTTCTGGATTTTTGGAGTTCCTCTCAAAGAACTCCTCATAGGGATGACGATTCCCATCCTTGACCTGCTTGTAGTAATAAGCATGAAGGAACTGGTCAGCTTGGACTCCTGCAGGTATAGTGGTATTAATCCACGCAGGCCTGATGTCAGGTGCGCTTATTCTTGATGCGATTGTACGCATATCCTGAAGGGTATTGTTCCAGTCTTGCTCAAATGATCGAAATCGCTTATCAGCTGAGTTTTTCGTATCGACGAAGACCAGCCCTAGGTTCTGCTTGATTATACGGTTTTTATCAAATTGCCGCTCCAGATCGTAATCCTGCTTTAATAAGTCAGCACGGCGTTCAGATAATCGAAGCTGCTCAAGGTAGATTTCATTCCTTAGCTCTGTTGCCCGGTCTTCGACTTCATCAAAAAACCGTATCAGCTCCAACTCCATACCTGTCTCAACCAACTCGTCGTGTGACAGGAACGTACCTGCCTCAATATTTGATATCCATGAACGGGATGACAAGTTAGCAGAGCCGATATACGCACCAGCATCGACCCACCAAATGACTTTGGCATGCAGGATGTCTGGAACAAGTTTGCACACATAATTGGGACTTTTTTTATCCAGGAACCATTTGAGCACAGATGGATCGACTGGAACTGTATAGTCATAGCGCCCATAGAACTCAAGCGGTTTGAGGTGTTTGGCACAAGACTCAAAAAGCTGCATGTTATCTTTACTCGAGTAGGCAACTGCTGCACGAACCCGAGTGCAATCCTCGATCATTTCATTTAGCAGGTTGGGCAGGAGCTGATTGTTGAGAGGTCCGGAGATGAAACGCATAAATTCTTTGTTTTTACATTCAGTTCAAGTTTGTTCGCCACTTCAAGTGGGTCAAAAACACTGGTTATTTACAACAACATTATCAGATTATCTCTGAGTAAGAAGCATTGTGTTTTAGTACACATAATGCCTCCAAGAGGCTGTAGCACTTCTTTAGTTGGGGTTTTTGGATGTGGTTTTTTCAGTTTCATCTTCAATGACATGAAATTTTAGGTCGAACACTTTTTCACCAGTTGCCTGAACCGTACAGTTCGCTTCGAGTAGGGTAGATAGAGGTTGATTGTTCTGGAATGCCTGGAGAAAATGTTGAGCTATCGCGAAGGAGGATCGAGGTGTGACCTTTGTACCCGGCATATTGATGTTGATTTGGCGTTCTTGGTCGAACTCTTCTCCTGGTTCCCGGAATCTGGTTTTTATCTCAAACACGATTTGAGCTCCTGCGCGTATTGCATCTTCAAAGTGGCGTTTATTTAATTCTGGAGCGAACATTGGCTCTGCTGCTTGCATTGAAATTTTTATGGCAATACTGAGCGCCAGGAGAGCTAGCGATTCAGCCGCACTTTGTTCATGTGGTTTCCAAGCGTCCTTTCGTTTGATATTGCCGTGAAAGTAGAAACCCCGTTTCTCAACGAGATGATTAATCACTTTCTCTACCCTTGGTTTTGTAGCAAGCAATTTAGCCGTATCAGAACTGTGATCATTCTTTGCTGGGATCATATCTTTGATGGCTAATTCTACGATATTTCGAAATTCTTGATTTGTTTTTAATGCTGCTTGTAAACCTTCTTTTTTGAATTGGCCTTTGCCGTAGAGAGATTCAATCAACAGGAATGAATAACGGAAGGAATTGATGAATTCCTGTGTCTCGAGCGCCTGGCGAACGTTTCTCATAAGAGTGGCTTCAAACTTCGGTCCATCGAGCTTATTAGCGGCCATAATTGCACGCGTGAGCATATTGAAAGGAAGCGGTAAGGCAGGATCCTGATTTTTCATCGCAATCCTCTTTATTGCGATTTTTACTTCTTCCTCAGGTGTTTCCCCTTCATATTTAGCGTCGATCTCATCTGTGATGAGTTCGATGTCGTAGAAGCACTCAAGAAATGTGGTTGCATTATCAAGTTGGCGCTTCACGGATACCATTCGGTGGTCGCGTTTGGTAATTGTTGCCACGACTCCAACCTGGTTGGAATGTTGAAAATGCGGAGCGTATTCGAGAGGCTGTTTTTCGAAGAGGAGTTCGAGAGCCTTGGCGTAACCGTCTTTTTCTATGATGCGGAGTTTTCCTCCCTGCATCGGGATTTCCCAATGATCATCGAAGATGATCTTGCGTTTGAACGGGATTGTGTAGCGGATTCTCATGCTTTTCAAGCTTTCAAGACAGCCCGGTTATTGACTTGAGGGGGGTATTCAGGTGCTAGTACTTACATTATCGAAAAAAGTATTACGTAACCAGGAAGCAAATGTCTGGCCTAATGGTAAATCTGTATCTAAATAACGGGCAGTAATTGCCTGGCCGTAAGGCTTACCGGGTTCTTGCTGCCATGCCAGCCATGTATGCATAAGTACTTTAGAAGCATGAGCATCACTAAACCTTTTTTCGGGCAGTGTGGCAATAGATTCCTTGGCATGCCGATATATAACATCTTTTTCTGGAATCAAAAACTGCAGAAAATCTTCCAACATACCGGAAAGCTTATTATTTGGCATTATCCAGATACCAACCTTTGGCAATAAACTATCGGGTGGCGGCATAAGAATAGTTCCGTTTTCGTCAGGCTGGTCTTTGATATTCAAATAACCTGCTTCTGTTAACTTCAGGGAAATAGAAGCCCATCTTGCCTGTAAATCTGTATCAGCATCTATAACCATGCCAAGTACAGAAATATCACTTTCCAGAAGATTAACGGGTAATATGGTTAATAAATTTTCTATTCCTTCGGTTTGCGTAATGGTGTTGATTTTTCCAATCCCAAAACGACCGCAGATATTTTTAACCACATGTTCATCATCTTTGCCCTCTACCAGCAGAACTTTCTTTTCTACCATCTCAACGCACCTCAATCTCATGCTGGGTAGCGATTTCCAGTTCCTTTTCCTGGAAAATTGTTGGTAAAACTTTATCGTTTTTTCGTGTTAAACGAATTAAAACACCATCTTGTGGGCTATCGGTGGCAGCTTCCTGGAAGGCTCGTATGCAATCACTGCTATGGGTCGTGGAAAATACTTGAACATTCAGTTCGCTTGCCAGTCGAAAAATGGTTTTCCAGATGGAAGTTTGTACTGAATGATGCAGGCCATTTTCAAACTCATCAATTAAAAGAACCCCATTTTTTGCATTGCATAAAGAAAGAATAATGCCAAAAAGTCGATTCACACCATCGCCAAATGTACGCAATGGAACAGGGGACTCAAAGTTATCACTTTTAACGATGGCTGTGCGAGGACGGCTACGTGATGCACCGCTACCAACCATTGAAACCCCTTGAATGTCAGGAGAAATCAGTTGCAAGGCTTTGATGACCTCATATTGTTCATTTGTCAATGCGATTGCATCCCACAATATGCCTAATTGTCCGGTGGTTCTGGAGCTGAAAGGGTCAAGGTAAATACAGCGAATTGCTTCGGATGCATCCTCTCTAAATGAGTGTAAACCTATGGAGCGCCTGGCTAAACTTGATATATCTATTAATGGAAATAAGCGATGCCGATTGCCGGTTGTTATTTCCAGTGCGGGCATTCCGTTTAAGTCACCAAACAGATCTGGCGTAGTTGATTCATAGCCTATTATTATTCCTCTATTGGGATCAGTTTGTTTGATTGCCCATGCTGCATTTATAGAGAGCGTTGCCATACTGGATGGAATACGACCAGAAGCATTGATTGAAAATCTCGCAGCACCCGTACTGAAATCAGGGAATCCAGTGAATAAATTGCGGTAAGGGCCGAAATCACTTCCTAATAGTTCACGTTCCGGATCCATGAACTCATTCGTTTCTTCACGGTAATTCAGGATGGCTTGAAGTGTATCTAAAGAACCGCGAGTAACAAGAATGCGGATGGCTTCAAGCAAAGAAGATTTGCCGGTATTGTTTTTACCAGTAATGAGGTTGACTTTGCCAAAGGTTGGAACAGTTAAATTGGAAAAACCTCGGAACCCGATAATGTTGAGGCTTTCAACAAGCTCTGTCATTTTGAAGATCTCCGCCCATATAGGGTTGTCGCGTAACCATAATTTGACTCATTATACAGACTCTCAAAGTATCAATGGTGATGTCTCCCCCTGTGTCAGGATAGTTGTCACCTCAACCGATGTTAGAATTTAACCCATCCTAAGATGGGGGCAAAGAAAAGGTTCCTATGAAA